>NZ_JBDNGU010000113.1:0-4755 GCF_041689105.1 Polaromonas sp.
CCGGAGCGATCTCGCGCCCTGGCTGGGCCTGCATTACCCGGCCGGAGACATTCCCCAGCAGGCGCGCGATTTGCTCGCCAAAACTTCGATTCGCCCGGTACCTGACATCAATGGCGAACTGGCCGAGATGATGCCGCTCGTCAATCCCGATACCGGCATGCCGGTCGACATGACGTTTTGCGCGCTGCGCGGCTTGTCACTTATGCACACCGAATACCTGCAAAACATGGGCGTGGCGGCTGGACTGACCATGCCGCTGCGCCGGGACAACGTGCTGTGGGGGCTGATTTCCTGCCACCATTACAGCGGCCCGTACCACCTGCCCTATGAGCTGCGCGCAGCCTGTGAATTTCTGGCACAGATGGGCTCTCTTCAACTCCGTGCTGTCGAAGACCGCGAAAATGCGGCCTACCGCCTTCGGCTGGAAGAGGTCAACCAGCAACTACTCAGCATCGCTGCGCGGGAAGGCGAGCTCAACGTCATGATTGATGGCAATTCCTCGCTGCTAAGCGCCATGCACGCTGGTGGTGCGGCGCTGTTTCATCGTGACCGCTGGTGGCGGGTCGGCCAGACGCCGGATGAAACGCAGCTCGAGGCGCTAAGCCAGTGGCTGGTTGGCCGGCTCGACGCCGGCTCACTGGCCAGCCCGATGTACGCGACGCATTCGCTCGCGGCGGCTTACCCTGCTGGCGCTGCCTTTGCCGATGTTGCCAGCGGCGTGCTGGCTGCACCACTGTCACGCAGCGGCCAGAACCTGATGATGTGGTTTCGGCCGGAGGTCAAACAGACCGTGAACTGGGGCGGCAACCCGCATGACAAGCCTCAGGTCACTGGCCCCAACGGTCCGCGCCTGACGCCCCGGCGCAGTTTCGAGCTGTTCAGCGAATCAATCCATCAGCAGGCTACACCCTGGCTGGACGTTGAGGTCGAAGCGGTGGCGAACCTGCGGACGCTGATCATTGATCTGGTCATTGCCCGTGCCGAACGAATTGACGTACTGAATGACGACCTGGCGCGCAGCAATGAAGAGCTCGATGCTTTCGCCTACGTCGCAAGCCATGACTTGAAAGAACCGCTGCGCGGCATTCATAAATACGCGCATCAACTGATGGAAGCAGCGCCTGCCAATGAAGACGAAAAGCGCAAGCTTGAGTGCCTGATGCGTTTGACTTTGCGAATGGACGGTCTGCTTGATTCGCTGCTGCATTTTTCGCGTGTCGGCCGGGAAGAGCTGGTGCTGGAAAAAGTCGATCTGAACGAAGTGCTGGCCGATGCGATGGAGATGGTTGGCTCGCGTACCGGCGATGGCTGTACCGAGATCGTCGCGCCGCGCGTGCTGCCTTGGGTCATGTGCGACCGCGTGCGGGTTCGCGAAGTACTGGTTAATCTGCTTTCAAATGCCATCAAATACAACGACAAGGCGTTCAAGCGGGTGGAAGTCGGCTATGTGGGTGCCCAGGAAGCATCGCTGCGCGGCACCTTTCCCGCCGGTACGGAGGCGCAGACGGTGTACTGCGTGCGCGACAACGGCATCGGCATCGCGTCGCGTCATTTCGATCAGGTGTTCAAAATGTTCAAGCGCCTGCATGGCCGTGAAGATTACGGTGGCGGCACCGGCGCTGGCCTGACGATTGTGCGCAAGCTGGTGGAGCGACACCGGGGACAGGTCTGGCTTGAATCCGCCGCTGGCGAGGGAAGCACGTTTTATTTCACCCTGAGTACGTCGGATGACATCTAGCACCCCGTCCACTTTTGCCGCGCCTATCTTGGTTGTGGAAGACTCCGACGAAGACTTCGACAGTTTGCGCGAGGCTGCCGCTGCGGCCGGCGTGACGCGAGTGATTCACCGCGGCGCTTCGGGCAGTGATTGCCTGGCGATGCTGCGCGGAGAAGGTGACGTGAATTTGCCGCTGTTGCCGGCTCTTATCGTGATGGACCTCAATTCGCATGGCGTCGATGGCCGGGAAGCCCTGGTGGCCATCAAGACCGATGCCCGCCTGAAGGAAATCCCTGTGGTGGTGCTGACAACGTCGGGCAATCCCCGGGATGTAGAATTTTGCTATCGGGCAGGCGCCAACGCCTACCACGTCAAGCCCGTTCGTCACGACCAGTATTCATTGCTGCTTCGCTCCTTGATGCACTACTGGCTTGAAAGCGTTACGCTGCATGAGTCTCTGGCGAAAGTCGATTGATGGCAAACGCAGAAAAAGAAGTCTTGGAGCCCTGGTGCGTCGTCATCATTGACGACAGCCCCGAAGATCGCTTGGAAATCCGCCGCATGCTGCTCAAGGGATCGGATCGGCGCCTGAGCTTCATCGAGGCTGGAACGGCTGAAGCAGGCATCCAGGCGGTGCTGGGTGCGGCGCATCCCCCCGATTGCATCATGCTCGACTACAACCTGCCGGACATGGACGCGCCTGATGTGCTGGCTGCGCTTTTAGGGCCGGACGGCGTGCCGGTGTGCCCGGTGGTGGTGCTGACCGGCGGCACCAGCCGGGAGCACGGCCGACACGCTCTGCGCGCTGGCGCACAAGACTACGTCGGCAAGGACTGGACCAGCCCACAGGCGTTGAACAGGGCGGTTGAAAACGCTTGTGAGAGCTGGGCCATGGCGCGCGAACTTCGCCAGCGCAAGGATGCCCTGCGGCTGGCGACCGACCGCGATACATTCCGCAGCTTGTTAGGTGACGCCACGCGCGACCTGAGGGACGAGCATTCGCTCAAGCGCGTGGCCTCTCACCTGTTGGGCATGCACCTGAAGGTCAACAGGATCATGTTTGGCGAAGTGGTTGGTGAAGCAACCCTGGTGGTCGGGCAGAGCTACGTCAACGGCGTGCAGCAGATTGAGGGCAGCTACAGCCTGAACGACTATGGCCCGGAGCTGCTGGCCACTTTAGTATCGGGGGAAAACATTGTGGTGCCCGACATTCGTGGCGGTTGCGCTTACTCGGAGACCGAAAAGGCGGCCTGCGCCCAGAAGGAGATCGGCGCCAATCTGGCTATTCCAATTATGCGAAACGGCCGACTGGCTGCGGTTCTCGGCGTGCATCAAAAAATGCCGCGTGACTGGACTCCTCAAGACATATTGATGACGCGGGAAATCGCGGAGCGCACTTGGGCTGCCGTGGAGCATGCGCGGGCCGAAGGAAATCTGCTGGCCAAGGAGCTACAGCTATCGCAGATGATGCAGACGATGCCGTCTTTCTCGGCTGTGCTTGTTGGCCCCACCTTTATTTTTCAGCTGGCCAACCAGTCTTACCTCAACTTGGTCGGGCGAGGCCCCGAGATCATCGGAAAATCCCTTCTTGATGCTCTGCCTGAAATTGCCGACCAGTCTTTTCCTGACTTGCTCGAAGAGGTTTACCGCACGGGCAAGCCGTTTGAAATCAAGTCGATGGTCGTCAAACTGCCACGCGGGCCGGGTGGGAGCCTGATCGATATTTTTGTCGACTTCGCTTATCTGCCGTTGCGTGAAGCCGATGGCCACGTGACAGGTATTTTTGTTCACGGGGTTGACCGCACGGCTGAAGTGCGGGGAACCAAAGAGCTGGCCCGACGGGAGCGCGAACTGCGCAACGTCACTGAAAACACGCCCGACGCGCTGGCGCGCTTTGACCGCCAGTTTCGCCATGTATTTGTCAACTCCGTCATCGAAAAAATCACCGGCCGTCCGGTGGCCGAAATTCTCGGTCAAACCTGCCGTGAACTGGGTATGCCACAAGAGCTGTGCGAAGAATGGGAAAAAGCGATTCGTCACGTTTTTGACTATGAGGTGCAACAATTGATCGACTTTTCTTTTGCGACCTCCCAGGGGCTTCGACATTTTTCGTGTCGGCTGGTACCCGAGTTCAATGAGCGCAAGCAGGTTGAGTCCGTGCTCGGCGTGACGCACGACATCACCGACCGCCGGGCCTATGAGCAGCGGCTGTTAGAGCAGGATCTGCGCAAAGATGAATTTTTGGCAATGCTGGCGCATGAGCTGCGTAACCCGCTGGCACCCATACGAACCGGTTTGCAGTTGCTCAAACTATCGCCGAAGACCGAAGTTTCGGCGCGTACCTTGCCGATGATGGAGCGTCAGATGGGACATCTGGTGCGCCTGATTGACGATCTGCTGGATGTCTCGCGCATCAGCAGCGGCAAGATCGTCCTGAAACGTGAGCGGATCGCTTTGCAGGAGGTCGCCGCCGCCGCGCTGGAGGTGTCGCGGCCATTGATCGACGCAGTGGGGCACTCGTTGACGATTGACTGGCCTGATCAGCCCATCTGGCTGGATGCGGACCCAACCCGGCTGGCGCAGATTTTCAGTAATTTGCTGACCAACTCTGCCAAATACATGCGCCCAGGTGGCCGGATCATATTTTCGGCGCGACGGGAAGGTGAAAGCGTTTTGATCTCGGTGCTGGATACAGGCTTTGGCATTCCGGCCGAGATGCTGGGCTCGGTGTTCGACATGTTCACGCAGATCAACCGTACGCTTGATCGTGCGCAGGGCGGCCTGGGTATCGGCTTGGCGCTGGTCAAGACGCTGGTCGAAATGCACGATGGATCGGTTCAGGCGGCCAGTGCCGGCATTGACAGGGGTAGCGAATTCACCGTGAGCCTGCCGGCGGCGCTAGGAGCCTGTCGGACTTGGGGCGTCGAGAGCGAAAATCGGGCCCAGCGAGGACAGTTTTTGCCGGATTTGCAGACCCATAGCCCAGCTATGGGACAAAAAGACGGTGAAAAATGGACCGCTGCGGTCGATTTGCAGCC
>NZ_JBDNGU010000114.1:0-38904 GCF_041689105.1 Polaromonas sp.
GCCGCGCGCAGCCGGGACAAGGCCTTTGAAGGCCGCAAGGTCCTGCTGGTCGATGATGACGTGCGCAACATTTTTGCGCTGACCAGTGCGCTGGAGCAACGCGGCCTGCTGGTCGAGATTGGCCGCAACGGTTTTGAAGCCATCAGCAAGCTCGACGAGGTGCCGGACATCGATCTGGTGCTGATGGACATCATGATGCCGGGCATGGACGGACTGGAGGCCACGCGCCGCATCCGCCAGAACCCGCGCTTTGCCAAGCTGCCCATCATCGCCGTCACCGCCAAAGCCATGAAGGACGACCAGGAGCAGTGCCTGCAGGCCGGCAGCAACGACTACCTGGCCAAGCCGATTGACCTGGACCGCCTGTTCTCGCTGCTCCGCGTCTGGATGCCCGGCCTGGAACGCGTCTGAACCATGTCTAAAAAAGTCGGCGCCCCGGGGCTGCCTCAGAGCGTACCCCCCCATGCAAAGGCCAGCGTCAGCGAGACCGATCTGCGCGCGCTCATGGAGGCGATTTACCTCAAGTACAGCTACGACTTTCGCGACTACTCGGGCGCCTCGCAGAAGCGCCGCATCCTGCAGGCCCTGGCGGACTTTGCGTGCCCCACGGTCCCGGCGCTGCAGGCTGCTGTGCTTAAAGACGCAACCCTGTTCACCCAGTTGCTGCAGTACCTGACCATCCCCGTCAGCGAGATGTTTCGCGACCCGGCGTTTTTTCTGGCATTGCGCCAGCAGGTTGTGCCGGTTCTGCAAACCTATGCCTCGCTGAAGATCTGGATTGCCGGCTGCAGCACCGGCGAAGAGGTGTACTCGCTGGCTATCCTGCTGCGCGAGGAAGGCCTGCTGGAGCGCTCGCTGATTTATGCGACCGACATCAACCCGCAATCGCTGGACAAGGCCCGGCAGGGGATTTTTCCCCTGACCAGCATTCAGAACCACACCATCAACTACCAGAAGGCCGGCGGCAAACGGGCATTTTCCGACTACTACATCGCCGCTTATCAGGCTGCGGTGTTTGACCAGTCACTGCGCGAGAACGTCACTTTTGCCGATCACAGCCTGGCCACCGACAGTGTGTTTTCCGAGACCCAGCTGGTGCTGTGCCGCAACGTGTTGATCTATTTCAACCGGCCACTGCAGGACCGCGCGCTGGGCCTGTTTCATGACTCCTTGAGCCACCGTGGTTTCCTCGGCCTGGGCAGCAAGGAAAGCATTGAATTTTCCGGCTACACCCGGCATTTTGAAGTCCTGAACAAGCCGATGCGCCTGTTCCGGAAAATTCAGCGGGCATGAAGCTGATGCCAGGGAACCAAGCGACCGGCAGGCAAGTCATCGAAGCGGTGGCCATAGGCGCTTCGGCTGGCGGCGTGCATGCCCTGCTGGCGGTGCTGTCCGGCCTGCCGTCCGGTTTTCGCCTGCCCATCATCGCCGTGCTGCACTTGCCGGAAGGCCAGGACAGCCTGCTCACCACGATCTTCCAGCACCGCTTGCCGATAGACGTGCGCGAGGCGGCCGACAAGCAGCCGATTGCGCCTGGCACGCTGTATTTCGCCGGGCCGGATTACCACCTGTCGGTGGAAATGGACCGGACTTTTTCCCTGAGCTGCGAAGCGCCTGTGAATTACTCGCGTCCTTCGATCGACGTGCTGATGGCGTCTGCAGCCGATGCCTACGGCACGGGGCTGGCAGGCATACTGCTTACTGGCGCCAGCGCGGATGGCACCGCCGGGATGGGCCACATCAGGCAGCAAGGCGGCCTGACGGTGGTGCAGGACCCGGCCGAAGCCGAGGCAGCCACCATGCCGCAGGCGGCGATCCGCGACATGCATCCCGACTTCATTCTCCCGCTGGACGGCATTCGCAGCCTGCTCCATACACTGGACAAGCCCGCACCATGAACGACCACACCGCCAACATCCTGATCGTCGATGACCTGCCGGAAAACCTGCTGGCCTTGAACGCCCTGATTCGCGAGGACGGCCGCAACATTGTCCACGCCTCGCGCGGCGAAGATGCGCTGGACCTGCTGCTGGAGCACGAGTTCGCGCTCGCCATCCTGGATGTGCAGATGCCGGGCATGAACGGCTTCGAGCTGGCCGAGCTGATGCGCGGCACCGAAAAAACCCGTCACATCCCCATCGTGTTCGTCACCGCCGCCGGCAAGGAATCGAACTACGCTTTCAAGGGTTACGAAACCGGCGCGGTGGATTTTTTGTACAAACCGCTCGACATGGAGGCCGTCAAAAGCAAGGTCAATGTGTTTGTGGAGCTGCATGACCAGCGCAGTGAAACGCGCCGCCAGGTCCAGGCCCTGGAACAAAGCCGCCAGGAGCAGGAAGTGCTGCTGCAAAAATTGCAGGCAACCCAGCGGGAGCTGCAGGAAGCCATTTGCATGCGTGATGATTTCATGTCCATGGTCGCGCATGAACTGCGCACACCGCTCAACACACTGTTTCTCGACGCGCAGCTGCGCAAAATGCAGCTCGACCGGGGGCGTGAGGATATTTTCGATGCCACCTACCTGCAGGCCATGGTGGCGCGCGACAAGCGGCAGATCGAAGCCATGATGCGACTGATCGACGACATGATGGACGTGGCGCGCATACACAGCAACCGGCTGTCCATCCGCACCGGCGAGGTCGAGCTGTCGGCACTGCTGGCCCGGGTGGTGGGCACCCTGTCCCACCAGGCTGCAGCCGCCGGCAGCAGCATCACACTGCATGCCAGCGAACTCTTCACCGGGTTGTGGGACGAGTTTCGCATCGAGCAGGTCGTCATCAACCTGCTGACCAATGCACTTCGTTACGGCAACGGCAAACCGGTGGACGTGCGCATGACAGCCGTGCCCGACGGCGTGCAAATCGACGTGCGCGACCAGGGTCGTGGCATATCGGAAGAAGACCAGCAACGTGTATTCGGCCAGTTTGAGCGCGCCGCCACCGACCAGGGCGACGCCACCGGCGGCCTCGGGCTGGGCCTGTACATCACGCGCCAGCTGGTGGAAGCCCACGGCGGGACCATCCGCGTGGAAAGTAAACTTGGCGAAGGCTCGGTGTTCACCGTCTGGCTGCCTCTGCAGCCGCCGGCGAACGCAACTGTCGCCTGAGGACGGTCGGCTCAGCC
Organism: Polaromonas sp.; assembly: GCF_041689105.1. Classification (GTDB taxonomy): domain Bacteria; phylum Pseudomonadota; class Gammaproteobacteria; order Burkholderiales; family Burkholderiaceae_C; genus Polaromonas. The sequence goes on from NZ_JBDNGU010000114.1 coordinate 3,124, forward strand.
GCCAAACATCGCCAGGTTCAGGGGCCAAGCCCGACCCAGCCAGTAAGCGTGGGTGGTGTGGTCGGCCAGGTCGTCCCCGCTGAGGCCGTGCACCAACACGTCCAGGCCGTTGCGGTGTGCCTCCAGCCAGGACATCAACGCGTCGAACTGCTCCCGTCCGAAAGCCAGCTGGCAGCTCCACTGCGGGTGCGGGCCCACCAGTTTTTCGTGCACCCTGCCTGGCTGCAGGCCGAAACGCTCGCCCGCCTCAGCCACCACCGCGCGCGCCTGCGCGAGGGTGTCGGCGTCGAAATACACATGGGCGTGGTAACGGTCGTGCGCATTGACCGGGTAACGGCCAGCCACCGTAGAAGAAGAGGAAGAAGAATTGCGCATGCCGCCATTGTGGCGCTTGCCCAGTCAAGGGCAAAATGGCGCGATGCCCCTCTGCCATCGCCGCTCTCCTGTCGCCACAGACCACGCCCGTCACTCCGTTTTTGATAGCTGTCTGCGCCCGTTGCATAAGGGCTGGAGGCCGATTTGGCTTGTCATTGTGGCGTTGATGCCGTTTGTCGCCCTGCCAGCTGCCGCCTTCGACCTGCAGGGCCACCGCGGCGCGCGCGGGCTGACGCCCGAAAACACCCTGCCCGCCTTTGAACGCGCGCTGGCCCTGGGCGTCACCACGCTGGAGCTGGACATCGGCCTGAGCGCCGACGGTGTGGTGGTGGTGGCGCACGACCCCTACCTGAACCCGTTGATCACCCGCGATGCTGCCGGCCAGTGGTTGGCGGGCAGCAAGGGGCCGTTGATCCGGTCCTTGAGCCTGGCGCAGTTGCAGGCCTATGACGTGGGGCGCATCCAGCCCGGCACGCCTTACGCCTCGACCTTCAGCAACCAGCAGCCGGTGGATGGGACCCACATCCCGACACTGGCCGCGCTGTTCGACCGTGTCAAGCTGCTGGGCGCCGGCCAGGTGCGCTTCAACATCGAGACCAAGCTGCACCCCGAAATGCCCGGTGACACCGCCAGCCCGGAGGCCATGACCGCGGCGTTGCTTCAGGTCGTGCGCGACGCCGGCATGCTGACGCGCATCAGCATCCAGAGTTTTGACTGGCGCACGCTGCAGATCGTGCAGCGACTGGCACCCGCCGTGCCCACGGTGTATCTGTCCGTGCAAAGCGCCAGCAGCAACAACATCACCAGCGGCGCCTGGACGGCCGGCTTCAAAATCGCCGAACACGCCAGCGTGCCAGCCATGGTCAAGGCCGCAGGTGGTGCGGTCTGGTCGCCCAACGGCGGCGCGGTGACGCAGGCGCTGGTGCAGCAGGCCCAGGCGCTGGGCCTGAAAGTCATTCCCTGGACCATCAACCAGGCGAGCGACATGGAGCGCCTGATCGGCTGGGGGGTGGACGGCGTGATCACCGACTACCCGGACCGGCTGCGCGAAGTCATGCAGCAGCGCCAGATGGCCCTGCCTGCCCCTCTGAAGAACCAGGGCGACCCGGGCATGAGAAAATAGCCGATTGACCCCAGACCACACAGGATTTTCCCCATGGAAGCAGAACGCATCAACACCATCGCCAACCAGCTCGCCGACCTGAGCAACCGGGTCAACGAGCTCAGGGGGTATCTTTGACTACCCTGCCAAAGAACGAAAACTGAACGAAGTCAACGCCGCGCTGGAAGACCCTAAAGTCTGGGACAACCCCAAACGCGCCCAGGAACTCGGCAGAGAAAAAAAATCGCTCGAAGACGTGGTCCATGTCATCGACCGCCTGACCGGTGAGCTGGCCGACAACACCGAGCTGTTCGAGATGTCCAAGGCCGAAAGCGATGAAGCTGGCATGGCCTCGATTGAAGGTGAAGCCGCCACGGTTGCCACCGAGGTCGAGAAGATGGAGTTCCGCCGGATGTTCAGCAACCCGGCCGACCCGCTCAACGCCTTTCTCGACATCCAGGCTGGCGCCGGCGGCACCGAAGCCTGCGACTGGGCCAGCATGCTGCTGCGCCAGTACCTCAAATACGCCGAGCGCAAGGGTTTCAAGACCACGATTGAAGACGAAACTGCGGGCGACACCGCGGGCATCAAGGGCGCAACCATCAAGATCGAGGGCGAATACGCTTTCGGCCTGCTGCGCACCGAAACCGGCGTACACCGGCTGGTGCGCAAGTCGCCGTTTGACTCGTCGGGCGGGCGCCACACCTCGTTTGCCTCGGTGTTTGTCTACCCCGAGATCGACGACTCCATCGAGATCGACATCAACCCGTCCGACGTGCGGACCGACACCTACCGCGCCAGCGGCGCCGGTGGCCAGCACATCAACAAGACCGACTCGGCCGTACGCCTGACGCACCTCCCGACCGGCATCGTGGTGCAGTGCCAGGACGGCCGCAGCCAGCACAGCAACCGCGACGTGGCGTGGAAGCGCCTGCGCTCGCGCCTTTACGACTTCGAGCTGAGGAAGCAACAGGAAGCCCAGCAGAAGCTGGAGGACACCAAGACCGATGTGGGCTGGGGCCACCAGATCCGAAGCTACGTGCTGGACAACAGCCGCATCAAGGATTTACGCACCAACTACGAGACCTCGGCCACGCAGAAGGTGCTCGACGGTGACCTCGATCAGTTCATCGAAGCATCATTGAAGCAGGGCGTATGAATGTCATTGCTGTCGTTGCGGGCTCGACCCGCCATCCATGCATCACCGGCTACAAGCTGTGGTGCGAAGCCCACTCAACCTTAGGAACCCGCCATGCTGCGTGAAGGACAAGCCACGGCCACACACCGTGCCGACTATCTGGCCCCTGCTTACTGGATTGACACGGTCGATCTGTGTTTTGACCTGGACCCGGCCAAAACGCGCGTGCTCAACAAAATGACACTGCGGCGCAATCCCGACGTGCCTGCGCAGCCGCTCAAGCTTGACGGCGAAGAATTGAATCTGGCCCGCGTGTTGGTGAATGGCCAGGGCGCGTCCTTCCGCATGGAGGGCGACAAGCTGGTGCTGGACAACCTGCCTGAGGTGTTTGATCTGGAAATCTTCACCACCTGCGCGCCCGCCAAAAACACCAAGCTGATGGGCCTGTACGTCAGCAACAACTCTTTCTTCACCCAGTGCGAGGCCGAAGGCTTCAGGCGCATCACCTACTTCCTGGACCGCCCTGACGTGATGGCCAGCTTCACGGTGACGCTGCGCGCCGACAAAGCCGCCTACCCGGTGCTGCTGTCCAACGGCAACCTGGTCGATCAAGGCCCGCTGGACGATGGCCGCCACTTCGCCAAATGGGTGGACCCGCACAAAAAACCCGCCTACCTGTTTGCCCTGGTGGCCGGGCAGCTGGTTGCACGCGAGCAGCGCATCACCTCCCGCGCCGGCAAAGACCACACGCTACAGGTCTATGTGCGACCGGGGGACCTGGACAAAACCGAACACGCGATGAACTCGCTGATGCATTCGGTGGCTTGGGACGAGGCCCGCTTTGGCCTGAGCCTGGACCTGGAGCGTTTCATGATCGTCGCGACCAGCGACTTCAACATGGGCGCGATGGAAAACAAGGGCCTGAACATCTTCAACACCAAGTACGTACTGGCGAGTCAGGCCACAGCGACCGACACCGATTACTCGAACATCGAAAGTGTGGTGGGGCATGAGTATTTTCACAACTGGACCGGCAACCGCATCACCTGCCGCGACTGGTTCCAGCTGAGCCTGAAAGAGGGCCTGACTGTCTTTCGCGACCAGGAGTTTTCACAGGACCTGTGCGAGGACCCCTCGGCCCGCGCCGTCAAGCGCATCGAAGACGTGCGGGTGCTGCGTACCGCCCAGTTTCCTGAAGACGCCGGCCCGATGTCGCACCCAGTGCGCCCTGACAGCTACATCGAGATCAGCAACTTCTACACCGTCACGATTTACGAAAAAGGCGCCGAGGTCGTGCGCATGATGCAGACGCTCGCTAGCGAAGGGGCCGGACAGTCCGGCCGGGACGGTTTCGCCAAAGGCATGACGCTCTACTTCGAGCGGCACGACGGCCAGGCGGTGACCTGCGACGACTTTGCGCAGGCGATTGCCGACGCCAACCCGACGTCCGATCTGGCGCGCCTGCTGCCGCAGTTCAAGCGCTGGTACAGCCAGGCCGGTACGCCGCGCGTACACGGCACGGGTGTGTATGACGCCGCCGCGCGCAGCTACACCCTCACGCTGTCGCAAAGCTGCACGCCTACCGCCGGGCAGCCGGCCAAGCAACCGTTTGTCATCCCGGTCGGCCTGGGTCTGCTGGGCACCAACGGCGCCGACCTGCCGCTGCAACTGGAGGGCGAAGCCGCCCCGGTGGCCGCACCCCGCACCTTTGTGCTGACCGAGGCCAGCGAAACGCTGACCTTCATCAACGTCGATGCCGAACCTGTGCCGTCCATCCTGCGCGGTTTCAGCGCGCCGGTGGTGCTGGCGTTTGACTACAGCGACGCGCAGCTGCTGCAGCTGCTGGCCTTTGATGCCGACCCCTTCAACCGCTGGGAGGCCGGCCAGCGGCTGGCAGTGCGCAGCGCTATCAAATCCATAGCTGGCGGCGCTGATTCACCGGGGGCTGAACCCCTGAATGACGCTTATATCGAGGCCATGCGCAGTGTGCTGCGCGACCCAACCCTGGACGCCGCTTTCAAGGAGCTGGTGCTGACGCTGCCGGGTGAGACCTACATCGCCGAGCAGCTTGACGTGGTCGACCCGCAGCGCATCCACGCGGTACGTGAAGCCATGCGTGCGCAGCTGGCCACCGCACTGACAGGCGACTGGGCGCTGGCCTACGAAGCCCATCAGGACAACGGCGCCTACACGCCCGACCCGCTGTCCTCCGGCCGACGCGCGCTGGCCGGCATGGCGCTCACGCACCTGTGCCTGGCCGCCGTCGCCAGCGGCGACGCCGTCTGGCCTGGCAAAACTTACCAGCGCTTCAAGGACGCCGGCAACATGACCGACCGCTTCAACGCACTGGCGGCATTGGTGTCCAGCGGCCACCCACTGGCCGCTGAAGCCCTGTCCCGCTTCCACGCCATGTTCAAGGACGAGGCGCTGGTCATCGACAAGTGGTTCAGCCTGCAAGCCAGTGCGCCGGACCGCGGCGGCAATATTCTTCCCGCCATCAAGCAGCTCATGGAGCACGCCGACTTCAGCCTGCGCAACCCCAACCGCGCACGCAGTGTGGTCAGCACTTTCTGCCAGGGCAACCCGGCGGGCTTTCACCGCGCTGACGCCTCCGGGTATGTGTTCTGGAGTGAGCGCGTGATCGAGCTTGATACGATCAACCCGCAGGTCGCCGCCCGCCTGGCGCGTGCGCTGGACCGCTGGAGCAAGCTGGCTGAGCCCTACCGCAGCGCCGCCCGCGAGGCGATTGCCCGTGTGGCCGCAAAGGCGGATCTGAGCAAGGACACGCACGAGGTAGTCACGCGCGCGCTGGCGGACTGACCATGCATGTCATTGCGGACCTGATCCGCAATCCATGCCGGCAAACTAGAGAAATCGTGGATCCCGGATCGAGTCCGGGATGACAACCCAGGAGTTTTATTCATGAGTTCCAAAGTTTCACTGACCCGTTACCTGGTCGAGCAGCAGCGCAGCGACGGCCACATTCCGGGCCAGTTGCGCCTCTTGCTTGAAGTTGTCGCCCGCGCCTGCAAAAGCATCAGCCATGCCGTCAACAAGGGCGCGCTCGGCAGCGTGATGGGCAGCGCCGGCAGCGAAAACGTGCAGGGCGAGATCCAGAAGAAGCTGGACATCATCGCCAACGAGGTGCTGATCGAGGCCAACGAATGGGGCGGCCACCTGGCCGGCATGGCCAGCGAGGAAATGGAAGACATCTATGTGGTGCCCAACCGTTACCCGCAAGGTGAATACCTGTTGCTGTTCGACCCGCTCGACGGCTCCAGCAACATCGACATCAACGTCAGCATTGGCACCATCTTCAGCGTGCTGAAAATGCCCGAAGGCGACCGCGGTGTGGGCGAGGCCGATTTTCTGCAGGCCGGCAGCAAACAGGTGGCAGCCGGCTACTGCATCTACGGCCCGCAGACCACGCTGGTGCTGACGGTGGGCGACGGTGTGGCCATGTTCACGCTGGACCGCGAACAGGGATCGTTTGTGCTGATCGAGGAGCACGTCAAAATTCCGGAAGACACGCAGGAGTTCGCCATCAACATGAGCAACATGCGGCACTGGGACGAGCCCGTCAAGCGTTACGTGGACGAATTGCTGGCCGGCAAGGACGGCCCGCGCGGCAAGGACTTCAACATGCGCTGGATTGCCGCCATGGTGGCCGATGTGCACCGCATTTTGTGCCGTGGCGGCATCTTTATGTACCCCTGGGACAAACGGGAGCCAGAGAAAGCTGGCAAGCTGCGCCTGATGTATGAAGCCAACCCCATGAGCTGGCTGATCGAGCAGGCCGGTGGCGCCGCCACCAACGGCAAGCAGCGCATTCTCGACATCCAGCCCGGCAAGCTGCACGAACGCGTGAGTGTGATCCTGGGCTCGAAAAACGAGGTGGAGCGCGTGACGGGCTACCACACCGGGAAATCGGCCAAGCTATAATCGCAAGCTGTATTCAAGGTACAAGCCGGTGTAGCTCAGTCGGTAGAGCAGCTCATTCGTAATGAGAAGGTCGGGTGTTCGATTCATCTCTCCGGCACCAATAGATATAAGGGTTTGCTGCTATTAAGTTAGTAGCGAGCCCTTTTTGTTTGGCGACTTTTCGGGCTCTTACAGACTATTTACAGACTGCGGTACATCGTTTTGTACCAATCCGGCCCCAAAATCAGCAAAAAGAAAACCCGCACTCGGCGGGCTCTTTTTTCTTGATGCCTTGTCAAAGGCATGTGCGTTAGCCAGCAAGCTTTCTGCAATTACTTCTAATTTGTGCTGTTTCGATTGCTTCGACCTGACCCTTGTACTTGGCTACATCACCTGCATGGTCGCCCGATAACTTACTAGCAGGTATCAAGACGAAGAAGACAGTAGCAGCATCAACGTTGGCCTTGCTGTCCTGCAACTTTGAATACTCGGATAACTTAGCCCTAGCATCTGCCATGCTGTCCGTGAGTTGTGGGCACGTTTGGCCCATATATTTTTCGTGGGAAACAAAAGAAGCGGAAATACTTTCCGGTCTCGTTGCGCACCCAGCAGCAGTTAGCAAAACTGCCGACGCTAAAAATCCACTTATAGAAACCCTCATTTAATCCCCTTTGGTTGAAACAAATTTCTCTTTTTGGGCGCCAATATTATCAGAAAGTCCTTGTGCCGAGTATCTGACTTACGCGCGCTATCAATGGGTTGCTGCGACAGCCAGGGGCCTATCTATCGGAGCGTTACTCGAATGCCATCAGCACCGGCCAAAAATAAAACCCAGCGTGGGGCTGGGTGTGTCTGTCGGGCAACGAATCGTTTTTGACGGTAAGCCATTGATGCAATTGGGAAAAAAGTAACCATTTCCCCCCGGTTTGCGTACTGTGCTTATGGTTGCCAACCTCGACAAGATACTCGAGTTGATTGATCCAGGTAATTTCCGCGCTGCCATGGCTTTTCTTGCGGTTTCTTTTCTATGCGGCGCAGCTTTGAAGTTCAGATGGACGTTAGTTGCAGCCAGTGAAGCAATTGACCCATATGTAAATGGCATGGAAAACACAAAACAATAGCATTGGAATCGAATTAGGCCAATAGTCGATGCCGCAAAGGCCCGCGCGCTTCTGCTGCAGACCCACATAAACAGGATGAGAGTTTTGCACAAAACGTTCAGTGTTTTTCCCATCGTTGTTCGCTGGAAATTTAACGCGCTGCTCAAAAAAATGGAGCTGGACTCTCTATACCAATACAAAGTTTTGCATCAAACATGGTTGCGCAATCGCTGTGGGCTTTAGCAGAGGTCGCAACATTAGTTTCGTCTATGCTTTGGATTGCCTTCTCGCTATGAAGTCGCGTGAATGCACCTACGGCTCGGCTGACAACCAAGAAAGCTTGGGAACGTTTCACCACTGATCTTATGAGAAAGATCAGCCTTCGACCTTTATGTGACGGCCGCAAGCAGCTATCAATAAAGTAGCGCGACCAGGCCGCGCCCAGCCCTACAGAAACAGACAAGCCGCCTCGGCCACCACCGTCAACCCCAGCGCGCCGAGCCGCAGCGCCGCAGGCGCGCTGCAGCTTTACGGTATTTCATGCGTGCATCCGCACCCAGCTATTCAGCGCCGCGTTGATGCGGGTTTGCCAGCCATCACCCGATGCCCTGAATTTCTCCACCACCTCCACGTCCGGGCGCAGGGTGACCTGGGTCTTGCTACCGCTGCCCAGCGGGCGGCTACGACGCACCAGCGGTTTGACTTCCAGCCATTCGGCATCCGTGAAGGGAATGGCGTCGGGGTCTGCAAGGGCGGGGCCGTGATGGCGGCGTCCTCGGCAGGGGTGGGGAGAATGGTTCCGGTTTTTAAGTTTCGGCATAACGTCTCACCTCGCGTGTATCGGCTGTTCCCTGGCCGATGATGCGGAAATGATTGACGTTAAGTAGTCTACAAACTACAATCTATCCCGGTGATCGAGTTAAAACAAACAGAGACATTCAGGAAGTGGCGAACAGGGCTCAAGGACGAACGGGTGCGTGCCTTGATCGCGTCCCGCCTGGACCGTCTCGCGTTCGGACTTGCGGGCGATGCGCAACCTGTGGGCCAGGGCGTCAGCGAATTACGTATCCATCATGGCCCTGGATACCGGATTTACTTCCGCAAGAAGGGGAACACGATCATTGTGCTGCTGTGCGGCGGCAACAAGAGCACGCAAGCAAAGGACATCAAGACCGCAAAACGCTTGGCTGAAGAATGGAGTGAATGAAATGGCTGAGAAACTGACAACCTACGACCCTGCCGAGGATCTGGCTTCTGACGAAGCGATTGCGATCTTCATGGCGGAAGCGTTTCAGACCAACGATGCCAGCTACATCGCGCACGCCCTGGGGGTCGTCGCCCGCGCCAAAGGCATGGCCCAAATTGCAGGACAAACCGGCCTTTCCCGCGAGCAGCTTTACCGCTCTTTCAGCGAAAACGGCAACCCTACCCTGAAGACAACATTGGCGGTCATGAAAGCGCTGGGCATTGAGCTGACCGCCAAAGTTCCGGCCACCGCTTAACGACCCTGCCATTGACTTTGTGAGAGAAATCGGGCCACAGCCCTTGGCCGCGCTTGAGAAGCGCTGCGCCGACCGGCTTGGGCGCATTAGCGATCACGGTCAGGCCGCCTCCCAGACGGTGACTGCCCCCACCACTGAACCGGCAGGCCGCGCGGCCGCACGCGGGCGGATGAAAATTTCGACGTCCCTATCCATCAGGGTGATGAAGTGGAGCAGCCGCTCGCTGGAAAAACGGCCCAGCTTGTAGTTCTTCAGCTCTGACACATGAGGCTGCGAGATGCCCAGGCGTTTGGCAGCGGCAGCCTGCGTCATGCCTTCGAGCTCCAGCAAATCATTCAGGCGCTTGGCAAGTTGCACACGCAGGCGGCGGTCGTCGGGATCGGGCAAACCCAGGTCGGTAAACACATTGCCCGAGCCCACTTCAACAGCGTTAACGGCCTCGCCCCCAGGCAGTTTGGTTTTAGCTTTCATGGTGGTCCTTGTAATGTTGTTGGGCGACTTTGAGTCGCTCGTGAATCAGGTCACTATCGGTCTGTGCAGTGCGAATACCACTGCTCGATTTCTTCTGGAAGCAATGCAGAACGTACACCGCTCTGGCAAAACGCACCGTGTATACCGCGCGAAAAGTATCACCCATATGCTTATCCACCAACTCCAGCACGCCAAAACCTTCGCCCTTCCAGTGCTTGGCCTGGGGCGGCATCGCCCCCAGTTGCACCGCACCCAAGGCATAGCCGAAGTCGTCAATCACCGAGTCCGGCAGCGCCAACAGGTCTTTTTTGGCCGAGCCGACCCAGTGCAAAGGCTTTTCGTGGCGTTGGACAGGCATGACTCAATTATACCCAATTAGATATCATCTGGCGCTATTTTGATCTCCCACTCAACCGGAGTAGCGAAAGCGAAAATAAGCCTTCAGCCCCTACCAGACGGGCGCAAGAAGCTATCAATACAATAGCAACGAAGCTCAGCCCGGCGGCGGAGCCGGGTCGCCCCACATCCTTCGCCACAGCCAGGGCAGCGCTGTCGCCAGGTCCGGGCGCACGCTCTTGAGCAGCGGCACATAGTCTGGCGCGGCGCGAGTTGCTGCCGTGCCCAGGTCAAAGTTGAAGGTGTAGGCCGGCTCCTGACCCATGCGCAGGTCGGTGACGAACAGGTGGCCATCTGCTTCCCGCAGGCGGAAAAAGCCGTGGCTGAAGGCGGCGATGCGCGCGGCGTAGGGCTCCTGCGCATGCTGCGTGACCAGCGCCGCACCGCGCTCGTACGCTGTCCAGATGATGCGCGGTGACGCATCGAGCAGCGAGTAGTGGCCTTCAAGGTAGTGCGTTGGTGTCATGGCCACCAGGCGCCAGAGCAGGGTGTTGAACGGCCCAGCCGTGACCAGCAGCTGGGTGGCGGCAATGCCTTCGGCCTGTAGCGAGCTGCGCGCCACCTGCGTGGCCTGCTGCTGCGCCACCACGCTCCAGGCCAGGTAAAGCGTGCTGAACACCAGGCCGGCGGCGTTCCAGCGCAGGCCACGCGTATTTTTGAGCCGCAGTGCTGCCACCACACCGACGATCAGCGGCACGGTGTACAGCGGGTCGATGATGAAGACACTGCCAACGCCGTAGGGGTGATTCGTAAAAGGCAGCAGTAGTTGCGTGCCGTACACCGTCATCGCGTCGAGCAGCGGGTGCGTGACGAGCACCAGCCAGATCGCAAGCCACCAGCGTTTGAACAGCGCCGCCTCGCGATGCAGGCGCGAGACGATCCAGGCCAGTGGCGGTGCGGCCAACGTGAGGTAGAACAGGGCATGGCTTTCGGCGCGGTGCAGCGTCATGTTGAGCACCGCGTTGCCTTGGTCAATGAAGGCGTCCAGGTCTGGCAGGGTGCCGCCCACAGCGCCCCACAGCGCGGATTTCCATAGCGCGGTGCGCCGGCCCATGACAGCCACGCCGACGGCCGATCCGAGTGCGATTTGAGTCAGTGAATCCATGGCGCGCAGCTTAACGCAGGGCCTGCACGCGCGTGCCTGCGGGGGCATTTCCAGGGTTTTGACGCAACGTCATGAAGAAAAACGGCTTCTTCCCCTTGGTACACAAGGAAAGTCAGCTATCAAAACATGAGCAGCCCATACCCCCGAAGAGGCCGCTCAGGCAGACCGCGTGCGCTTCGCCAGTGTCTCCATGGCCGCCATGCGCATGATCCTGAGCGTTTCCACCTGCTCGGGCGAAACGTCTTTCGGCCTGGTGTCATAAATGCACAGCGTCCCCACGGTGTGCCCGTCGAAGGCCAGCCGCGCGGAAGCGTAGAACCGGATAAAGGGCGCGCCCACCACCATCGGATGCGTCGAAAAGTACGGGTCGGCGGTGGTGTCCGGGATGACGAGCAGGTCGTCGTCACAATGGAAAAATATTTCACAAAACGAGGTCTCGGCCGGCGACTCCGCCAGAGACACACCGATACAGGCCTTGAACCAGTCGCGGTCGGCGTCCAGCAGGTTCACCATGGAGATGGGAACGTCGAAAGCCTTGGCCAGGGTGCGGGTCAGGTCGTCATAGACCACCTCAGAGGCGGTGTCCAGGAGCGCGAGGCTTTTGAGTGCTTGCAGACGTTCCGGGTTGTTACGCATGATCTCAAGGAGCAGACAAAGCTGTAGCGGACATCAGGCAGCCAACTGGGCAGCAGCGTCCTTTTTGCTCATATTTCTAAGTGCGGCAATCAAGGCAAACTGGCTGGCGCGCGGGCGGGTTTTTCCGTTCTCCCATTTGTAGACAGACTGGTCGGACACGCCGAGCAATTTACCCGCTTCGGCCGCTGACAAACCCAGTCGCTTTCTTTGCGCCAGCAACCCGCTGGCGCTGAAACGAAAGGTGCCGGCAGGCATCCCGACTTCGGCCTGCGGCAGCTTTTTTCCAGCAGCCCTGCCAAGGCGTTTGACCATCTGCTCAAGGGTCGCAATACGGCGCTTCAGGGCAGCGATATCCGAACGATGGCTCGCCGAGGATTTTTTGAGGGGCTGCGTATCGGCGCGCACTTCCTTGCGGGCGACACGGGCAATCTCTTCTTTTAAAACACTTGCAATGTTGGGCATGGGCCTTGTTTCCAGAATAAAAGAAGCCTACATCTTAAGCCGCTTGTTGACCTCACCCCTTTACGGCAATCTAGGGGTATCCCTCCGCTCGCGCCCAGCGCGCTCAAACACGCCTCTGGCGACGCCGTACAAGCCCCAGAGCAGCAACAGCGGAATCACCAAAGTTTGCAACAGGAAGATGACGATCAGGCGAATGATGTGTTCAGTGGCCTGCTCGGCGGCCTGTTTCAGGCTCTCAAAGCGGGCCTTCACATCAGCGTTTTCCGCAAGCCAGCCTTTCATCTTGTCGAGCACACCCTGATTTTCTGGCACGGCAGGCGGGGCAAGCCGGGCCGCCTGCGCCGACGAGATATCGATCAGTTGCTGGCTGGCCTGGTAGTCCGGGGCAAGAAATTTCTGCCACAGCACGTCGGTGCCCAGGGTCACCACGGGAATCGCAAAACGCAGCATCAGCAACACCACCAGAGCCCGCGACAGCCAGGCCGGTGCGACCTGTTGCCGTAAATGCAGGCCTATCCATCCCAGCGCCACCGTCGTCAGCGCCAGCGACAGAAGCCAGTAGCCGCCCATGGTGATCAGCGCCTTCTGCACGCCAAAGGCCACACTGGCGGCCAGCATCAGCGTGGCAAATTTTTCTACCAGGTCGTTGACCGGGTCGAGCAACTGCCCGGGCGTGAGCGTGACACCTACGCCCAGCGGCTGCACCGACAGCTCGGTGCCCTGCGCCACGGAGATCACGGCGTTGAGCGCCCGCGCCGAGGCAAAGCTGACCAGCGCGCGTTTCAGGCCGGCGTCCACCTGCTGCATGGCAGGCGCATCCAGCGGCGCCAGCCACGAGCAAGCCACCGCGGCGAGCATGAAGAAGGCCAGGACAAATCGGCGGATGCGGGGCATGGTCGCTCCTCGGGAAACAGAGGTCGGCGGGATAGGCTGGTGCACAACACTGCAAACAGGATACAACGTCGCCGCAGGTCGCCCGCAGGCCGCCACAGGCTGCGCAGCGCAGAAGGGCGACGTACCGCTGCCGCAGGACGCGATCATCAAACAGCAGGACACGCTGGTCATGGGTTCGGGCAGCACCTGGATGGGGCGGCTGAGCCTGAGCGTGGCGGGCGAACCACAGTCGGTGTTTGCCTGGTTTAGCGACAGTCTGCCAGGCGCCAGCTGGACGCTGACTTCGAGCTCATTTTCAAAGCTGAGCCTGCTGACCTTCACCAAGGCCGACCGCATGGCCACGGTGCAGATGCAGGGCGGCAATTTTGGCGGCAATGAGGTGCTGATCACATTGGCGCCGGCAGTGCGGCCCGCTGCAACCCGGCCCTAAACTTTCGGCCCTGCGGTGTTGCCGGCCAGGCTGGCCAGAGTGACAAGCACCTTGTCGATGCGTTTGCCGTCAAGGTCCAACACCTCGAACACCCAACCCGAAGCCTCCACCTTTTCGCCCACGGCGAGCAGCCGCCCTGACACGCTCTGCAGCAAGCCGGCCACCGTGTTGTAGCGGCCCTTGTCCTCTTCGGGCAGCTCCCGGATATCGAGCCGGGCTTTCAGTTCGGATACCGGCATGACGCCGTCAATCAGCCAGCTCCCGTCGCCGCGTTGCATGGCCCAGGCGTCCACCTGGGCGTCGGGGTGCAACTCGCCGGTGATGGCTTCAAGCATGTCCATCGGTGTCATCAGGCCCTGCACCACACCGTATTCATCAACAACAAAAACGATGCGCGTGGACTGCTTGCGAAACTGCCCCAGCAACTCCATGCCGGTCAGGGTTTCTGGTACAAACACGGCCGGTACCGCATAGGTCGCGATGCGGTCGTCCATGGTGGGCGCGACGCCTGTGCCCTCCCCTGCCGGCTGGATCTGCCCGCGCAGCGCCAGCAGCTTGGCCACGTTGACCACACCCACGACGTCGTCCAGGCCGCCGCGGCATACCGGGTACCAGGAATGCCCGGTCGCGCCGGCCTTGGCAATCGCCTGGGCCACGGTGTCACTGGCGTCGATCCACTCAATGTCCGAGCGCGGCAGCATCAGCGAAGTCAGCAGCCGGTCGTCGAGCAGAAAAACGTTTTGCACCATTTGATGCTCGTGCTCCTCGATCAGCCCGGCGTCCCGCCCTTCCTCAAGGCTGGCAGCGATCTCTTCGTCGGTCACGGTACGGTTCCCGGCGGTGTCGACCCGCAGCAGCTTGAGCACGGCGTGGGTGCTGAAGGACAGCAGGCGCACAAAAGGCTTGGCGCCCGTGGCCACCCACATCATCGGGCGCGAGACCAGACGCGAGACGGTTTCGGGGTAGAGCTGGCCGATGCGTTTGGGCACCAGTTCGCCAAACACGATGGTGATGAAGGTGATGATGGTCACCACCAGCGCGGTCGCCGAAATTTCGGCGGCGCGCGGTGGCGCGCCAAAGCTCTGCATCCATGCCGCCAGGTCGCCGCTGAAAGCCGCTTCGCCGATGATGCCGTTAAGCATGCCGATGGAGGTGATGCCGACCTGCACCGACGACAGAAACTGCGTGGGGTTCTCCAGCAGCGTCAACGCCGCCTGCGCGCCCTTGTCACCGGACTCCGACATGGCATTGAGCCTGGCCTTGCGGCTGGAGGCTAGCGCCAGCTCCGACATGGCAAAGACGCCGTTGAGCAGCGTCAGAAACGCAATGAGGATGAAATCCATGAATCCGCAGGCAGAATGAACACATGGCACTTTACATGATCGGCGACCTGCAAGGTTGCCATGAGCCGCTGCTTCGCCTGCTGCGCAAGCTCGATTTCTCTGCGAGCCGCGACACGCTGTATGTGCTTGGCGATCTGGTCAACCGGGGGCCAGACTCGCTGGCGGTGTTGCGCAGTCTGCACGAGCTGGGCGACGCAGCCCAGTGCCTGCTGGGCAACCATGACCTGAATTTGCTGGGAATTCGCCACGGTCTGCGCAAACCGCACCGCGGCGACACCGTGCAGCAGGTGCTGGACGCGCCGGACAGCGCGGCCTTGCTGGACTGGCTGCGACACCGCCACATGGCCATGCTTGCGCACGGCTGGCTGATGGTGCATGCGGGCGTGTTGCCGCAGTGGGACGCGGCACAGACCATGGTGCTGGCTGCTGAGGTCGAACAGGCGCTGCGCGGGCCGGACCTGCCCGGGTTTCTGCAGGGCATGTACGGCAACATGCCGGATCGCTGGGACGACACGCTGGCAGGTGCACCGCGGATGCGCGTGATCGTCAATGCGCTGACGCGCATGCGTTTTTGCACCGCCGACGGCGTGATGGAGTTTGCCACCAATGGTGGCGCCCAGACCGCGCCACCGGGCTACCTGCCGTGGTTCGAGGTGCCCGGCCGCAGGACAGCAGCCCTGCCGGTGGCCTTTGGCCACTGGTCCACGCTGGGCGCTGACACGGCTGCGGCAGGCGGGGGACTGCTGGGCAATACCCTGCCACTGGACACTGGCTGCGTCTGGGGTGGCTCCCTGACGGCGGCCAGGCTGGGGGACACGCCCGGTGCCTTCGAGTTGATCGGCGTGCCGTGCGAAGCATCGCAGACGCCAGGCAAAAAATCCTGAAATTTACAAGCATTTTCGATGTCCAGCCCTTGCTGGCTGGACGTGAGTAGCTATAAATTCAGTAGCGTCAAAGAATTGGCTGCGACGTGGGCTCCACCCGGTCCACCCGGTCCGCCCGTTGGGCGGTGTGGATCGCAGCCTCGTCAGACAGGCTGCGCGCTACGCTGGCCGACAACAGCAACACCGCAGACGAAAAATAGATCCACATCAGCAGAACCACGAGCGAGCCCGCAGCGCCGTAGGCCGACACCACCGCAGCCGTGGACAGGTAGAGCGCCATCAGGTACTTGCCCAACGCAAACAAAATGCCGCCGGCAATGCCGCCCATGACCAGGTAACGCAGCGCAGGTTTGGGTCCCGCGCTCATGCGCATCAGGGCCACAAACAAAGCCGCAGAAAAACCCATGGACACCAGCTCGTTCACGGCCACCGCGATGCGCTCCAGGGGCATGTAACTGCCGGCCCAGCTGGTCAGAAAACTCAGCACGGCAGAGATCGCCAGCGAGACCAGGAGCAGGAAGCCGAAGACCAGGATGTAGGCGATGCCGCGCAGGCGCAGCGAGGCGCTGTACCACCACTTTTGTTGGGCGGGTACGCCAGTGTCGTGCCGCCAGAGGCGCTCGAACGCGTCCTGAAGTTCGGCAAATACCCCGGTGGCGCCGGACAGCAGCAGGACAAATGCAATACCCGAGGCCAGCAGGCCATCCGAGGGCCTTTGCGCACTGGCCAGCGCCTGCTTGATCATCTGCGCGCCCTGCGCGCCAATCACGCCGCCTATCTCCTGGACCAGGCTGGCTTCGATATAGCTGCGGTCCAGCCACCAGCCCAGCCCCGCAACCAGCAGCACCAGCAGCGGCGCCAGGCTCAGGATGCCGTAGAAAGACATCGCCGCGCTCATGCGCAGGCCGTCGGCGTCCAGCCATAGCGCAACGGCGCGCTGTATCGGACGCAGCAGCTTCGGAACCGAAGAGTGTTGGTAGGCCTCGCGCAGGCCAGCATATGAAAAATTCATGGCACAAGCTTAACCACGAGGGCTCTGCCAGGCCATCGGACGCGCACGCGGAAAAAAGTAGGCCCCGACTGACCGGCTGCCGCAGGGCTGCCGCCGCCGGACCCGGTCAGGCACTGGTCTTGAACAGCGCAGCGACTTTTTTCTTGGGCTTGATGTTGGCCGACACGCTGCTGCGGGAGGACGTGCTTTTGGCAGCTTCTTCCCAAGCCGGCTGGGCTTCAGACGGAAGCGTCGATTCATAGGGCTTGTCGAAGAAAGGATCGCGCGGGGCGCTCTGGCGCGGCGCGTAGTCGCGGCGCTCTCGCGGTTCGCGCCGTTCGCGCGGGGCCGAAGAATCGGCTTCGCGGGGCACCTGCTCGCCGGTCTCGCGGTACATGCGGCGGCCGTCGTTGATACGGCCCTGCTCCTTGATGCGCGGCTGGTCTTCCTCGAACTCCATCGGCTCAAGCTCGATCTTGGTCTTGATGAGTTTTTCAATGTCGACGACCAGGCGCTGGTCGCTGCTGGCGGCAAAACTCACCGCCAGGCCGGAGGCACCGGCGCGGCCGGTGCGACCGATGCGGTGTACATAGTCTTCGGCGTTGAAAGGCACGTCGAAGTTAAACACCGCCGGCACATCCTTGATGTCCAGGCCGCGCGCGGCGACGTCGGTGCAGACCAGCAGGTCGACGTCGCCCTTTTTGAAAGCGTCCAGCGCTTTCAGGCGTTCGTCCTGGCTCTTGTCGCCGTGCAGCGCGGTAGTTTTCAGGCCTTCGCGCTCCAGAGAGCGGGCCAGCCGGGCGCAGCCGAGCTTGCTGTTGACAAACACAAAGGCCTGCTTGATGCCGCGGGCCTTGAGGATCTGGTGCAGCGCCCGGCGCTTGTCGTCGGCGCTGACGCTGTAGAAATGCTGTTCGACCGTGGAGGCGGTGGCGTTGGAGTGCGCCACCTCAATCGTCACCGGGTCCTGCAGGTAGCTGGACGCCAGGCGCTTGATCTCGGGCGAGAAGGTGGCCGAGAACAGCAAGGTGATGCGCTGCTTGGGCAGGTAGCTCAGGATGCGCTGCAGGTCAGGCAGAAAACCGATGTCCAGCATGCGGTCGGCCTCGTCAAGCACCACATACTCAACCTGGTTGAGCACGGTATTTTTGCCTTCAATGTGGTCCAGCAGGCGGCCTGGCGTGGCGACCAGCACTTCAACCCCCTTCTTGAGCTCCAGCGTCTGCGGCTTCATGTCCATGCCGCCGAACACCACCATGCTGCGCAGATTGGTGTATTTGGCGTAGAGCTTGACCTGTTCGGCCACCTGCACCGCGAGTTCGCGGGTCGGCAACAGCACCAGCGCGCGCACCGGGTGGCGCGCCGGCGAGGTCGACGCATTGTCATGTTTCATCATGCGCTGCAGCAGCGGCAAGGCGAAAGCGGCGGTCTTGCCAGTGCCGGTTTGCGCCGCACCCATCACGTCCTTGCCTTGCAGCACGACCGGGATGGCCTGCTCCTGAATAGGCGTCATGGTTTCGTAGCCCATTTCGGCGACGGCGCGGGCCAGCGGTTCTGCCAGCGAAAGATTGGAAAAAGAAGAAGTCATAAGGAAAAAAGCCCAGCTTGCTCTTGCAGTTGAAAGTAGCGGATTGGCGCGCGGTCCGGGATGGGCGGCCGGGGCGCATTTGCAGCCAACAGCTGAGCCATCGGCAAGAAAGGTAACGCCGCAGACCGCCTGATCGCGGTCGTGGACCGCAGGGCTTGTGCAGAGCTTCCTCAGCCCTGTATTGTCGCACTTTGAGCGAAATGAGCCCACGCTGGCCAGATAACACCCCGCGCCGCGCCCTGAGCGGCCCGGCGCTGCTGGCGGCCAACCCTGATTTGCTACTTATTTAATAGCTACTTTCGACCGCTGGACAAGGGCTGGGGCCCGATTCTCTATAAATTCCTGGCGCTGAAGGTGTCGCAGGCCTTGACGCTGCCCTGCTGCAGGCCATTGTTGAACCAGCGTGCGCGCTGCGCGCTGGTGCCATGGGTAAAGCTCTCGGGAACCACCCGGCCGCCGCCAGCCTGTTGCAGCGCGTCGTCGCCAATTTTTGCCGCTGCGTTCATGGCTTCCTCGACATCGCCCTGCTCCAGGATGGCGCGGGCGCGCTGGGCATGGTGGGCCCAGACGCCGGCAAAACAGTCGGCCTGCAGCTCCAGCTTGACACTCAGACCGTTGTACTCGACTTTGCTCACCCGGCCTCGCATCTGGTCCATCTTGCCGCTGATGCCCAGCAGGTTCTGCACATGGTGGCCGACTTCATGCGAAATCACATAAGCCTGGGCAAAGTCACCAGGCGCTCCCAACTTTTTCTGCAGGGTTTCGTAAAAGCCGAGGTCGATGTAGACCTTCTGGTCGGCCGGGCAATAAAACGGCCCCATCGCCGCCTGGCCCTGGCCGCAGGCGGTTTGTGTGGCGCCCCGAAACAGCACCAGCCGCGGCTCCTGGTAAGTGCCGCCGCCTTTGGCGAACAGGTCTTTCCAGACATCTTCGGTATCGGCCAACACGGTGGATACAAAACTGGCCATGCGGTCGTCGGCCGGCGGGCGCTGGGCCGGCCCCTGCTGCACCTGCGCAGGCGAGCCGCCGCTGAGCAGGCTCAGGATGGTCATCGGGTTGATGCCGAACATCCAGCCACCCACCAGCGCGACCACGATGGCGCCTATGCCTATGCTGCGCCCGCCGAGCAGGCCGCCGCCGCCAAAACCTCCGCTGCTGCGGCGGTCTTCAACGTTGTCGGACTGGCGGTTGCCTTCCCATTTCATGCTGCGGCTTTCAAAAGAGGGGGATTGCCTGGCCACAGTGCGCGGCAGGCTACTTTACTTGGGCCGGCGGGAACAATTCGTGCCGCAAAAGGTCTGTTCATGATGACTCCATTCACTCGTTTTCGCGTTTTCCTGACTGTGCTGGGGGCCAGCTTGCTCGCAGCATGCGCCAGCCCCATCGTCACCCAGGTCAGCAATTTCAATCAATGGCCGTCGGACACGGCCGGTGCCAGCTTCGCTTTCATCAAGCCGCCGTCCAGCCCCTCGCAGCCGCCGCCCGAACTGGAACTGGCGACCTACCAGGGCCATGCCCAGCAGGAACTGGAGAAACTTGGCATGCGCAAGGCAGCGTTGGGCCAACCGGCGCGCCTGCTGGTAGAGCTGGGCTGGATCACCCAGCCGCAAGAGCGCAGCTACCGCCAACCTGTCTACGACGACCGCCTGGTGTTTTATCCGCCCTACCGCAATGCGTCCGGGCAGGTGTTTCCTGGCTACTGGGCGCCCAGCCGCTTCGGCCCGGTCTATGTCGGTGACCGGCTGGTGGCCTATACCGTGCAGTTCAGCCAGATCAACCTGCGCGTGCTCGACACCCGGGGCAGCCCGGCCGGCCAGCCGCGCGCGGTGTTCGAGTCCCACGCGGTGTACGAGGGAAACGCCGCCATGCCCACGATAGCGCCCTATCTGGTACGCGCGGTCTTCGATGGTTTTCCGGGCCAGAACGGGCAGATACGCGGGGTCAACTTCGACCGCGAAACCGGTGCGGTAATCCGCAAATAAGCCGGCGCACCACCGTCTTCACGCGAATCGGATGCGCAGGCCTTCCAGCTGCCCGGCCACGGGGCCTGAGGCGGCCAGTTCGGTATGCCAGGTCTGTCCGGACAACACCGGCCAGGCGTCGGTCAGCGTCCCGGTGGTGACGACGTCGCCGGCCTTCAGCGCGGGCGCGCCGGGCGTGGCATGTATTTCGTGCACAAAATGCAGCAAGGCCTGCATGGGGCCGTCGAGGACGTTTTCGCCCATCCCTTCGTCCTTGAGCTCGCCGTCGCCATACAGTCTGAGCTGCAGGCCCGACAGCGCCCGCGCCAGCGTATCCGCCGAAGCGCCGGGTGGCAGCATGACCGGGCGCCCCACCAGCAGGTGGCCATGCAAGCCTTCGTCTGCCACCGCTTGCGCGGCACTGAACTTCCAGCCTGTGAAATGCGTGTGCACGATTTCAAACCCATGCGCCACCCAGGCCACTGCATCGGCCAGCTGCGCCAGGGTGCAAGCGGGCGGCGGCGCAGACTTCAGGCCAAACACCAGCTCGGGTTCGATGCGCGGCTCGCACAGCCCCGCCAGCGACACCACGCCAGCGTTGGGACCACTCGCATCGACCTGGGTGAGGGTGTTTTGCCAGACCGTTCCCCAGATGGGCGCATAGACCCCATAGCGCGGCCAGATCGTGCGGTTGGTAAAACCCACCTTGTAGCCTGCCGGCTGTTCGCCTGCCGCCATGCGCGCTGCGCGAACGGCCAACGCCGCAGCGTAGGCGGCAGGCAGGTCAGGCGGCATGGCACCAGGCCAAGCCAGCGGCCGGGCATGCAAACGGGCGTGCGAGATGTCGTCCACCAGGCGGGCGAGCGAATCAGGAGCGGGAGCGGCTGTGGTCATGCAGCCATGGTAGCCAAAAAAGGCACGTCTCAGACAAGCTGCGCACAATACGGGCATGGACAACCCCAAGACGGCCACGCCGGTTCCCCGTGTCTTGCTGACCGGCTTTGACGCCTTTGGCGGCGACGTCCTCAACCCAAGCTGGCTGGCGGTGCAAGCGCTGCACCGGCGGCGCATTTACGGCCATCAGGTGGTGGCAGCGCAGTTGCCCACAGTTTTCGGCGCTGCGCGGGTGGCGCTTGCGCGGTTGCTGCGCGCGCACAAGCCGGCGCTGGTGATCTGCGTGGGGCAAGCCGGCGGGCGCGCCGCCATCTCGCTGGAGCGTATTGCCATCAATGTCGACGATGCGCGAATCGCCGACAACGCCGGTGCGCAACCCGTGGACACCGCCGTGCTCCCAGGGGGCCCGGTCGCCTATTTCACGACCTTGCCGATCAAGGCCATGCTGCAGGCCCTGCAGGGCAAAGGCATTCCCGCCGAGGTGTCGCAAACCGCAGGGACCTTTGTCTGCAACCATGTTTTTTACGGGCTGATGCACGAACTCGCGACCCGACGCGGTCTGAAGCGCACCCGCGGAGGTTTTGTCCATGTACCCTGGTTGCCAGGGCAGGGCCAGCCCAGCATGACGACGCAAGACCTGGTGCGTGGTCTGCGGCTGGCCATTGCCACCGCGTTGGCAACACCTGCAGATATTGCCAAAGGCGCTGGCGCGATCAGCTAATTGCGATCATCCAGTGCAGTGTTCTTCAGGCTGGGTTCTTCGCGCAGCAAGCGCCACAGCAGCCAGGTGCCGAGCAAGGCATTGAGCAGCGCAAAACCACCTACAACCAGCATTGCAAAGGTATTGAGCGGGCGGTTATGCACGACCCAGGCCAGAGCTGCGGACAACGCGTTGAACGCCATCATCATCCAGAACAGAGGATTGCGCGGCTGGATCAATCGGGAAAGTTTCGTGGCGGTGATGCTAACCGCAGATCAGTGACGGCGAAAACCCGTCCCCGGCATCGCAGCCGCAGTATTACCGATGCGTGCTGAAGGCGACTGGAATAAGGCCCTTGCCATTGCCTGAGGACACCACCGACGCTCGGGTGAAGGCGCCACTGTTGTCCGCCATCGTTGTCACCCTGCTGTCGCGCTCCGGCGTGGTTTTTGCCCGAACAATGCACTTGTTGAGCGCGGCGCCCAGCTGTGTTTCGAAGCAATGCATCACGGCGGTCTGCTGTGAAGCCAGCATTGATTCGCGCAACTCGGCTTTCTGGACCTGTCCGCTCGCGACCGTCGCAATGCCGATGAGCATGCCAATGACCAGCAGCAAGCCCACGCCGGTATAGATGTATTGACGCGGCGTGTTGCTGATTTTTGGCAGGTGGCTGGAAAACATGGTGTGCTCCTCGTTACGACTGTTTCGATCCTAGTGAGCGGGTAGGGCCAGCCAACCCGGCCCACCGCTCGAGCCGATGTAGGAGAAAGCCCTTTGGGCGCATACGCGCTGGCTTAACATCGAGCGATGACTGATTCATCCACCTTGCTGGACGCCGCGCAGACCGCCGCGCGGCTGCCCTATCCCGCGCTCGTCGCGGAAATCACCCGGCTGCTCGCCGACGACTCGGTGCAGGTACCGCAGCGGCTGGTCCAGCCTCTGGCTGGCGGCGGTAGCCTGTTTGTCATGCCCGCCTCGGATAGCCGGGTCGCGATGACCAAGCTGATCACCTTCACCCCCGCCAATGCAGGCACGGCCCGCGCGACCATCCAGGGCGATGTGCTGGTGTTTGACATTGCCAGCGGCGAGCGCCGACTGGTGCTGGATGGCCCCACCGTCACGGCACGCCGGACAGCAGCGGTCACCCTGCTGGCAGCGCAGCGCCTGGCGCCCAACACCCGAGGGCCGTTGCTGATCGTGGGGGCCGGTGCGCAGGGCAAGGCCCACCTCGAAGCGTTTGCCGAAGGCTTGCATGTCCGTGAGGTGTTGATTGCCTCGCGCAGCGCCTCCAGCGCGCAGGGCCTCGCGCAACATGCGCAGGCGCTGGGCCTGCAGGCCCGCGTGGTGCAGGATGCCAACGCGGCGCTGGCCGAGTGCCCGCTGGCGGTCACCTGCACGCCGGCGAGCGCGGTGATTCTCAGCGCCATGCCGCGCCAGGACGGATTCATCGGCGCCGTCGGCGCCTTCACGCCGCACATGGTGGAACTCGGACCCGATCTCTGCCGCGCCATGGCGGCGCGGGGCACGCTGGTCGTCGACACCGCCGATGCACGCCACGAGGCCGGCGATTTGCTGCAGGCCGGGCTGGACGTCGGCCAATTTGACACGCTGGCCGATGTGGTTCGCGCGGGCAGCGGTGCGCGCGCCGGTCCAGTACTGTTCAAGAGCTGCGGCTGGGCCGGTTGGGACCTGGCTGCGGCACGAACGGCTGTGGCAAAACGCGGACAGTTGGCGTAGCCGTCATGGCGGCTGGCAAGGCTGAAGAGCAGCCGGGTCGGCAACATCATGCCGTCTTCATGGGCGAGATTCTGCCGCCATGCCGCGCGGCCGGCCTTGGACGCGGACTTCCGCGCTCAAAAGCTCAAAGGGTGGGGGCGCCGTCCGGGCTGACCTGGGTGCCTGCCTTGCCCTGCAACATGGCCTCGATATGCGTGAGCGATCCGATCACGGCACGCCGGCCGGTCGCTTCCACAAACGCACAGGCCGCCTCCACCTTTGGGCCCATGGAGCCCGCAGGAAAACGGGCCTGCGCGAAGGCCTGCGGGGCGACCTTGCCGACCGCGCGTTGTGTCGGTAGTCCGAAGTTCAGGTACACCGCGTCAACATCGGTGGCGATCACCAGGCAGTCGGCCTCCAGCGCACGTGCCAGCAGGCTGCTGCAGGCGTCCTTGTCAATGACAGCTTCGACACCTCGCAGGCTGTGGCCGTCCGCGTCCCTGGCCACCGGAATGCCGCCGCCACCGGCGGCGATCACCAGCGCGCCATGGGAAAGCAACCAGCGGATCGGCTGCAGACCGAGGACACGCTGCGGCGCCGGCGACGGCACCACGCGGCGAAAGCCCGTGTCATCGGGGGCCATGGTCCAACCCTGGGCCTTCCCCACACGTCTGGCCTCGTCCGCGGTATAGACAGGACCAATGGGCTTGGTCGGCGCCAGGAAGGCGGGGTCGTCCAGACTGACCTCGACACGGGTCATCAGCGTGGCGACCACCGTGGCTGGCAACAGATTGCCAAGTTCCTGCTCCAACAGATAGCCGATCATGCCGTCGGTCTGGGCACCGAGCACATCCAGCGGATAGGTCTCCACCGCCTGGTAAGCCGCCGCCTGCAGCGCCAGCAGCCCGACCTGCGGGCCGTTGCCGTGTGTCAGCACCAGTGCATTGCCTGTGGCCACCAGGGCCAGCTGCGCTGCCGCGCGGCGAATGTTGGCAAGCTGGTTGTCGGCACTCAGCGGTTCACCCCGGCGCAACAAGGCATTTCCGCCCAATGCAACAACAAGTTTCATGGTAGTTTCCCCACAGAGCTTGAATTGAATCCGGAACCTGTCCGACAACTGATGGTGTGCAAGGTCTTAACCCAGCGTTGCTACCAGCACCGCCTTGATGGTGTGCATGCGGTTTTCGGCCTGTGTAAAAACCACCGACGCGTCGGATTCGAAGACTTCGTCCGTCACCTCGATCTCGCTCAGGCCAAACTTTTCATGCACCATGCGGCCCACCTCCGTATCGAGGTTGTGGAAGGCCGGCAGGCAATGCATGAAACGGGTGCGCGGGTTGCCGGTCGCGCGCATCAGCGCGGCATTCACCTGGTAGTCCTTGAGCTGCTCGATGCGCTGCTTCCAGACCGCATCAGCCTCTCCCATCGACACCCACACATCGGTATAGAGAAAGTCAGCTCCCTGGACAGCGCGTTTAGGGTCCGGATCAATCGTGATGCGCGCGCCGGTCTGAGCGGCGAGCGCCCGCATCTGGCTGACCAGCTCCGCAGGGGGCTGCAGCGCTTCGGGTGCAGCAATGCGAACGTCCATGCCCATCTGCACACCCCCGACCAGCAATGAACAGCCCATGTTGAAACGTGCGTCACCAAGGTAACAGAACGACAGCTCATGCAGCGGCTTCTCGCCGAACTCCTGCATGGTGAGCAGATCGGCCAGGATCTGCGTTGGGTGCCACTCATCGGTCAACCCGTTCCAGACCGGCACATGCGAAAACCGTGCAATCTCCTCTGCGGCGCTTTGATGAAATCCCCGGTACTCGATGCCGTCAAACATCCGGCCGAGCACTCGGGCCGTGTCCTTCAGCGACTCCTTGTGGCCCAGCTGTGAGTCCGTTGAGTCAAGGTAGGTCACATGGCCGCCCTGGTCATGCACAGCCACTTCAAAGGCACAGCGCGTCCTTGTCGATGGTTTTTCGAACACCAGGGCAATGTTTTTCCCCTTCAGGCGCTGATGTTCATTGCCGGCGATCTTGTTGCGTTTCAGCTCAGCCGCCAGATCAATCAGGTAACGGATGTCGCGAGGCGCGAACTCCACGAGGGCAAGAAGGCTGCGATTGCGAAGGTTGAAGCTCATGGACGACTTTCGGTTGAATGAAGGGAATGACCGTCGCGGCTACAAGGCATCGCGCTGGACCGGACAGGACATGCAATGACTGCCGCCGCGGCCGCGGCCCAGCTCGCTTCCAGGGATGGTGATCACCTCCACACCGGCCTTTCGCAGCAGGGTGTTGGTGTACACGTTTCGCTGGTAGCCCACAACAACACCCGGCGCCAGCGCCAGCATGTTGTTGCCGTCGTCCCACTGCTCGCGCTCTGCTTCATAACTGTCACCGCCAGTGGGCACTGTGCGCAGACGCGGCAGGTCCATGGCCTGCGCGACCACGTCGAGGAAGGGTGCTTTTTCCGCCTGCACGTCGAGCGATCCTTCCGGGCTACCCGGTCGCAGGCTGAAACACCGGATGCCGTCCACGACCTCCGGGAACAGGGTCACGAGGTCCACATCGCAAAAAGTGAACACCGTGTCCAGGTGCATGGCGCCGCGCGACTTGGGCATCTGCGCGGCAATGACGCGTGTGGCGCCCCCCTGCGCGAACAGGCGGCGCGCCAGCTGGCTCACGGCCTGCGGTGAAGTTCGCTCCCCCATGCCGATCAGGACAAGGCCATTGCCAGGGGACACCACGTCGCCACCTTCAAGCGAAGCCATGCCGTGGTCCACGCCGGGGTCGCCCCACCATTCGGTCACCTGGCCGCGAAACAGCGGGTGAAAGCGGTAAATCGCCGTCATGAGCAGCGTTTCCTGTCGCCGCGCCGGCCAGTACATCGAACCCAGAACCGTCCCGCCGTAGATCCAGCAACTGGAGTCCCGGGGGAACAGGGAGTTGGGCAAGGGCGGCAGCACAAACTCCGACGCCGTCAGGCAGCGCGCCGTCAGGCCCGCCATCTCAAAGGGCACCTCGCCACGCAGCAGCCCGCCTATCAGGTGCTCCGCCAGCCTCGCCGGCGGCAGCCCTTCCAGCCAGGGGCGAAGCAGTGTCGCGGCCTCGGTATCCATGAAGTCGGGGCCCAGCTTGCGGTCAAGCAGCCAGTCGCGGGATTCGGTCTGCGCGACGACATCGGCCAGCAGGTCGTGCTGCTCCAGCACCTCGACGCCGCGCTCGGCCAGCGCATTGGTGAAAACGTGGTGATCGTTCCTGGCTTGGGAAACCCACAACACGTCGTCAAACAGCAACTCCTTGCAGTTCTGGGGAGTGAGCCGGGCCTGGGCCAGGCCGGGGCGACACACTATCACCTTGCGCAAGGGGCCAACTTCAGAATGTACGCCTAGGGTCATGGGGGGACTTTCTTGATAAAGAATGGGTGCGAAAAGCCACAACCGGAAAAAATGACGGCCTACTTCGTCAGTGACTCGTAGGCGGCGACAACCTCGAAAAGCTCTGCATCGATGGAGGCCTGGCGGAGCCGGTGAGAAGTGCTTTCAAGGTCGCGCAGCAGTTCGTCAATATTCCGGTCGGCGCGCTCCATGGCCGCCAGACGGCTGGCGTTCTCGCTCGCGAGGGACTCGGCACAAGCCTGGAACAGGGAGATGAAAAGATGTTCGCGGACCAACGCGCGCAGTGCGTCTGTCCCGCCACCCAGAATTTCAGGGCGGGTTGACGAAGGCCAGGGTACCTCGGCCAACCGCTGCTGCCATGACGTGTCAAGCGGCAGCAGGCGCTGACTGACGGGTTCATAAGTGCCGTCAGACCTCGGATGGTTGTGAAAGACGTAGATCGCCGCGCTTGTGCTCTGCTTTAAATAGGTTTCCATGGCGAGCTGAACCTGCCCCACGAGCGGCGCAATGGCCTGGACGCTGTTGGGGACGGGGAACCCACCCGCGAGTCGCAAACCCGCGTCGGTCAAGCGGGCCTGAACCCGCTCACCGACGGCCCAAACGGAAGTCTCGCCGGGAAGACTGGCCAGTGCGGCGATGGCGTGGTCGGCAACGACGTCATTGAAACGGCCTACCAGCCCCTGATCGGAGCCGAACACGAGTGCCCCGGTTGCATGCTCTGCACCAGCGTACCCGTCAGCCTCCAGGGAAGTCGCGGGCCCATGCTCGCGCAGGCAGGCACCCAAACCGAGAGACACGGTGCGGCTGTAGTGGGCCAGGGCACTGACCGACTGTTCATACTGCGTGATGCTCGAGGCGGCCAGCGCCTTCATCGTCCTGACAACAGACTGGAGATCCTCGGCGCCGGCAGTCTTGCGCCGCAGACTGGCAGCGGTGTCGCTCACGGCACCTCCCCGGCCGGTGATTCGGCCTGGAATGGGTGCAGGGCACTGCTGGCACCGTCGGTGAGCTGGGTCCGGTCCTCGTCGCTCAGTGTTTTGGCAGTGTCAAGGCGCGCCAGCAGCTCAGCCGGAAGGCTGGCAGCTGCTTCGCGCACAGCCCGTTCAGCCTGCGCCATCTGGTCCATCGGCACCGTGTCGAAAAGTCCCGCCGTCAAGGCGAGCAGGATGATGATCTGGGCCGGCACCGATACCGGCGCCTGTTCCGGCTGCTTGAGACAGGCGCGAATGCGCCGCCCATGCGCTATCGTCTTGCGCGTGTCTTCATCCAGGCGGGCACCGAAGCGGGCAAAGGTTTCCAGTTCCTCAAACTGGGCATAGGCCAGCTTGAGATCGCCCGCCACTGCCCGATAAGCCCCCCGCTGTGCCTTGCCGCCAACACGCGATACGGATTTTCCGACATCGACGGCAGGAAGGACGCCCAATTCAAACAAGACAGGCGACAGGTAGATCTGCCCATCGGTGATCGAAATCAGGTTGGTCGGTATGTAGGCGGAAATGTCCTGCGCTTCAGTTTCTATGACCGGCAACGCGGTCAGCGAACCGCCGCCGCGCTCCTCGCACAAATGTGTGGCGCGTTCGAGCAGGCGCGAATGAATGTAGAAAATGTCGCCGGGAAAGGCCTCGCGTCCGGGGGGACGGCGCAGCAGCAGGGAAAGTTCGCGGTAGGCACGCGCGTGCTGGGTCAGGTCGTCGTAGACAATCAGTACGTCACGCCCTGCCTCCATGAAGTATTCGGCAATACTGGTCGCGGCATAAGGGGCGATGTAGGTCAGCCCCGGCGGATCATTACCCTCGCTGACAACCACCACAGTGTAGGCCAGCGCCCCCTGCTCGCGCAAAACGGCGACCGCTTTTGCCACAGCGGATGCGCGCTGCCCGATCGCGCAATACACGCAAACAACATCCTGGCCCTGCTGATTGAGGATGGCATCCATCGCGATCGCGGTTTTTCCGGTTTGCCGGTCACCCAGAATCAGCTCGCGCTGGCCACGCCCGACGGGGATCAGGGCATCGACAACTTTCAGGCCGGTCTGCAAGGGAACCGTGACCGGCGCACGGTCCATGATGGCAGCTGCCGGACGTTCAATCGGCAGGCGGGCGCTGGATGCTACCGGCCCAAGGCCGTCAAGCGGCCTGCCGAGCGGATCGATGACGCGGCCCAACAGGCCGTCACCGACGGCCACGTCCATCACACGTCCCGTGCGCTCGACTTCGTCACCGGCATGCAACTGCGCGTAATCGCCGAGCAGGACAACGCCCACGTCATCCTCGTCCACGTTGAATGCAATGCCAAACCCACCGCCGGGAAACATCACCAGCTCGTCATACCCAACGCCGGGAAGACCGGAAACATGCGCGATACCGGTGGAAACACCGGTGATCGTTCCCACTTCACGGGGGATTAACTGCGGTGCGACCTGATCGCAGCCCCGGCGCAGGCCGGAAAATACGTGTTCAAGAACGTCTTTCAGGCTGTCAGGCGTCCTGCTCATCACATCTCGCGCGCAGGTTTGGCTTCGGGCACCGGATCCACGGGGGCCGCGGAAGTGGGCTCAGCTTTCGCCGCCGTGCCTGTCCCTGCGGCAGAACCCTCGCGGAGCAGTTCAGCGATACTTTTTTCCATCGACCCCAGATAGTCATGGATGCTCCAGGCGAATTTGTACCCCCCCACACTGAGCTCCATACCGCCGATCAGGTCCGGCGCAGTCTGGAAACGGATGGGATTTTCCGCAGCGATGGCTTCAGTCAACGCGCCTTGTATGGCCTCTTGCTGGGCTGGCGCAAGCTCAAAAGCACTTTTCACCAGTACCGCGGTATCGGCGGTTTTTACAGCTGCGGAGAGTTTCTCCTTCGCTTGGCCCTGCAGGGCACGCAGGCGCTGCACAAATACATCACTCATGCGCTGGTCAAGCGACGTACCTCCCAGATCGGTCAGTACTTTCCGCGCGATGGAAAACACTTCATCGCGGGTTCTTCGGCCAAGTTCCTTGTGGAGGTGCTGCTGCTCATTTTCAAGCGCTTCCTGACGCTTGATGCGCAGTGCATCGGCCGCCTTTCGCACTTCGTCAAGCAGTCGCTCGCGCTCGACGCCAATCTCGTCCATCATTTTTTGCATGCGTTCGCCGCGATCCTGGTCAAATACCTCGTTCTTCTTTCGGAACTCGTTGCTTTCATCTAAGGCTTCGGCTTTGCTCGCGCTGGCATCCGCCAGCTTTTCGGCAATACGTTTCTCTCGCGCGTCAATCGCATCAAGCACCGGCTTGTACAGAAAACGCTTGAGCAACCACACCAGGATGAGGAAGTTGAGCGCCTGCGCACCGACGGTGAACCAGTCAATCAGCATGGCCTACTTTCCCGCAACCTGGGCAATGGCGGCATTCCAGAACGGATTGGCAAAAATCAGGATCATCGAGACCACGAAGCAGTAGATCGCCGTGGACTCGATCATCGCCAGACCGACGAACAAGGTACGGGTGATGGTGGCGGAGGCATCAGGTTGCTGGGCCAGTGCAGTGAGTGCAGTGGCCACAGCCCGCCCCTCTGCCAGAGCCGGCCCCATGGTCCCGAAGCCGGTGGTGAGGCCGGCAATGACAATGGATGCCACCGCGATGATTGTTATGCTGTCCATGCTGATTCCTTTGCGTTTTTTGGATAGGTCAAGGGGTGGCGTCTGTTGCAGCAACAGCCTGCGTCCCGGGTTTGGGCTTGCGTACGCGAACGGCTGCGGCAATGTAGACCGCCGCAAGAATGAAGAAAATATAGGCCTGCACCATGCCGGTGAGCAAGCCAAGCACAGTCATCACAATCGGAAAGAACAGCGGCGTGATGGTCAACAGAATGCCGATGATCATGGCCCCGCTCATCATGTTTCCGAACAGGCGAACCGCCAGCGCCAACGTCCGGGAGACCTCGCTGATGATGTTGAACGGCAGCATGACCACTGTCGGCTTGATGTAGGACGTGAGGTAGCCGCCCACACCCTGATCCCGGATACCAAAAAAAGGTACGGCCACAAAAACACACAAGGCCAGCGCCACCGTGGTCGACAGCGAACCGGTCGGCGGTTCGTAGCCGGGAACCACCGTGAACAGGGCCGACGCGGCAACAAAGAGGAACAAGGTGCCGAGAAAGTCGAGATATCTCCCCGGCTTGCTCAGGCCGACATCGGCGATTTGCTGCTCGATACCAGTGACGATGATTTCCAGCAGGTTCTGCCATCGAGAACGCGCCAGTTCCCGGGAGAGCTTGCGTGTGATCAGTTTTGATCCGACCGACAGAACCAGCATCAAGGCCCAGGTAAACACAATCGTGGCATTGAGTCTGAAAAAGCCGTTCTGCCAGAAGATCATCTCGTCAGGGCTGAGACGCATGGACGGCCTCCCTTGTCGCAGCTTCAGGCTGCCGGTGCAGCGGCCTCGCAAGCCGGATCAGCACTCCGCGTGCCATCAAGAATCCGAGCAGGCAGGCCAACGCCCGTTCCCAGCGACCACCTGCAACGAGGTAGAACGCCGGCAACACGAGGGCGATTCGCAGCAGCAGGCTACCCAACACCCAAAGGGCCGGATGCGCCGAAATGATGCTCCTGCGCACGGTCCACCAGAGGCCGCCAAAAAAAATCGCACCCAGCACGCCGCCGGCCACCCAGGCCAGTATCAAGACCGACAGGTTAGTCATTGCCGTCCTCCTGTTCGTCCCGCATGGCCCTGTCTTCCTTGACCACCCAGTGCCAGGCATTGAGGCAGCCAATCACCAGCCCGGCCACCAGCAAGGCCAGCGTCCATGAACGTCCCCCGGGATAGTGCCGGTCCAGCCAGAGACCCAGTGCTGCCCCGAGCAGTGTCGGCAGCACAACAGACCAGCCGATCAGACCCATCATGCCCAGGCCGAACCAGACGCCCGAGTCCGGATTGCGCCGCGCGTTCAGCTTTCGCGCTGCCTTGGCGCCAACCTGGCCAGCGAACGCCTGCTGCTTGGTCTCGCTTTTCTCTCGTGCATCGTTCATGGTGGCTACTTCTGCTGGAATTCGGCGATGCGGTGCAGGAAGCCCGTTTCAAGTTTCGCCATGACTTCGCGCACCCTTTGCTCCTGGTCGTCGAATGTCAAAAACTCCTTCTCCACCGCAGCGCGCAACTGGCCCAGATCGGTTCCCGAAATCGCCCGGCGCACCGACACCAGAACGTCCGGCCCGCTCTTCACGAGTACGCCCTCGTCCACCGCTACGAACACCTCACCATCGGCCAGCGTCTCGTAGATCAGGATGCCCGGCGACAACGCCGCTACGCAATCGAGACGATGGGGCAAGAGGCCGAACGAGCCGGCACCCGTCTCGGCGACGATGCGCAACACGCCGGTTTTTTCGGCGAATATCTGGAAAGGAACAAGAATCCTAAGCTTCATGAAGTTCGTGCCTTGCGTCAGCTTCTGTTCCGGTCTCGGGTGCCGGCGCAGCCTCGCTGGATGCAGCGGGTGCCGCAGGTTTGGTGACGCCCGCCTTCCCCTGCGCCTCGTCGATCGTTCCTATCATGTACAACGCACTCTCCGGAACGTCCTTGAACTCATCGCGCAGGATGCGTTCGCAGCCGTCCAGCGCATCCTCGAGACTGACCAGCTTTCCAGCATGGCTGGTGAACTGCTCGGTCGTGAAAAAGGGTTGCGTGAGAAAACGCTCCAGCCGGCGTGCGCGGCCGACCACATTGCGGTCTTCCGGAGACAGCTGCTCAAGACCGAGCATCGCGATGATGTCCTTGAGGTCCGCGTATTGGGCCAGCGTGCGCCGGATCTCCTGCGCCAGCGCATAATGCCGCTCGCCCACAATGCCCGGCGTTGCCATCCGGGAATTCGACTGCAAGGGGTCAACGGCCGGGTACATGCCCTCGCTGGCGCGCTGCCGCGACAGCACGATCGATGCGGACAGGTGCGAGAAGGTATGCACTGCCGCCGGGTCAGTGAAGTCGTCTGCAGGCACATACACGGCCTGGATCGACGTGATGGCCCCGTTGTCGGTGTTGGCAATACGTTCTTCCAGTCCTGACAGCTCGGTGCCCAGGGTCGGTTGATACCCAAGTCGCGAAGGCATCTGTCCCATCAGGCCGGACACTTCCGCACCGGCCTGGATAAAGCGGAAAATATTGTCGATCAGGAGCAGCACATCGCGATGTTCGTCGTCGCGAAAATATTCGGCCATCGTTAGCGCGGCATGTCCGACCCGGAAGCGGCTGCCCGGCGGTTCGTTCATCTGGCCAAAAAGCATCACCATGTTCGGCAACACGCCGGCTGCCTTCATTTCGCGATGCAGCTCCTCGCCTTCGCGACAACGTTCGCCAATGCCGCAAAAGATGCTGACACCTTCCTGGTGCCCGATCATGTTGTGAATCATTTCGGTAAGCAGCACGGTTTTGCCCACGCCCGCCCCGCCGAAAAGCCCTGCCTTGCCACCCCGTTCCAGCGGCATCAGCACATCAATGACCTTGATACCGGTTTCGAAAATCTCGGACCGGGTGGAACGTCGTTCCAGCGGCGGCGGGGCCCGATGCACGGAACGCCACTGCACGTCTTCCGGGGCGGGCTGACGGTCGATGGTCTGACCGAACACGTTGAACATGCGTGAGAGTATTTCCCGGCCTACCGGTGCCTTCAGCGGCCCACCTGTATCCTGCACCACCATGCCGCGCGCCAGCCCCTGCGTCGGCGTCAAGGCGATGCAACGCACCCGTTGTGCGTCCAGCTGTGCCAGAACCTCGATGGCAATTTCATTGTCCCGACCGCAACGCAGCAAGGTATGAACTGGCGGCAGGTGCGCGTCAAAGCACACGTCTACAACGCTGCCCCGAACGGCGATCACCACCCCGGTTGACGCTGCACCGGCATGGTTTGCCTGTTGAACGGAAGATGAAGTTGGGGCTGTGTGCATGGGAATCAACGGCTCAAGCGTCCCGCAACCAGCGGGAGGAAAAGGGAGGAAAACACGGCTGCGGTGGGTTTGTAATTGCTCATGGTGTACCTACAGGGGTGCGGCGAATAGGCCTTGTGCGCCAGCGTTGGGCAGGTCCGGAGCCCCGGCCCGTCGCAGGCCCGGCACAGCACAGGGTCGCCTGACCGAAAGAGAGAAAGGGACAGAAGGAAAGTATGTCTGAAGGCTGCAGGCCCGTCTGTACGTCTGCGCACATTCACACGTCGCGGCAGGGTCATGCCTGACATCATCACGACTCGCACCGGAGCGCACTTGATCCAGCGCAAGCCGGACCCATGCGGGCTTTTCTAGACTGAACCCATGAAACTTCAATTCCTCGGCGCGACCGACACTGTCACCGGTTCCAGGTACCTGATCCAGCACGAGCAGTCCAGGGTGCTGGTCGATTGCGGCCTGTTCCAGGGCTATAAGTTGCTACGCCTGCGCAACTGGGCGCCACCGCCGGTGAAGCCGGCCTCGATCGACGCCGTGATCCTGACGCACGCCCACATCGACCACAGTGGCTACCTGCCCCTGCTCGCCCGCCAGGGCTTTCGCGGCAAGGTGTTTTGCACACCCGCCACCTACGACCTGTGTCGCATCCTGCTGCCCGACAGCGGTCACCTGCAGGAGGAGGAAGCAGAGTATGCGAATCGCCACAAGCTGTCCAAACACAAAAAGGCGCTGCCGCTGTATACGCGCGACGACGCGTTGCAGTGTCTCAAGCTGTTTCATCCCGTGCCTTATGGGAAGAACTGGCAACCCGTGCCAGGCCTGCAGGCTTGCCTGACACCCTCGGGCCACATGGCAGGATCGTCGTTTATCAGGCTGGACGACGGATCACGCTCGATCCTGTTTTCCGGGGACATCGGTCGGCCCAACGACCTGGTGCTCAAGCCACCCACGCAGATGGATGGCGCCGACTATCTGGTGGTGGAATCCACCTACGGCGACCGGCTGCACGGGCACTCGGACCCACTGCTGGAGCTCGGCCAGGTCATCAACCGTACTGCCGCGCGCGGCGGGGTGGTGGTGATCCCGGCCTTTGCCGTGGGTCGGGCCCAGAGCCTGCTGCACTGCATCCAGCTGCTCAAGGCCCAGGGCGTGATCCAGGACGTCCCTGTCTACCTCAACAGCCCCATGGCGGCCAGCGCCATGCAGGTTTACCTCAAACACAAGTCAGAGCTGCGACTGACCACCGCGGAGTGCGACGCATTGGCGAAGGTCGCACACATCGTGCAGTCACCGGAGGATTCAAGGCAGCTCAACACACGCCACGGACCGATGGTGATCATCTCCGCCAGCGGCATGGCCACGGGCGGCCGGGTCCTGCACCACCTCAAGGCTTTTGCCCCGGACAAACGCAACACGATTCTGTTCGCCGGCTACCAGTCGGGCGGGACGCGGGGTGCCACGATCACCGCAGGCGCACCCATCGTGAGGATCTTCGGCGAGGATGTGCCCATTCGCGCTGAAGTCGCCATGCTTGACGACCTGTCGGCCCATGCAGACGCCGCAGAGATCGTGACCTGGCTGAAAGACTTCAGGGCACCTCCCCGGAAGACCTTTATCACGCACGGCGAACCCGCTGCCGCAGATGCCATGCGCCAGCGCATCGAGCGCGAGCTGCACTGGAACGTCCACATGCCTTTCTACCTCGAGACCGTCACCCTCCATTAGCGTCACCGTCGCGCCGCCGGGCCGTCCCAAGGCGCGAAGGCCCCCTCGGGGGGCAGCGCATTACACGAAGTGAAAAGCGTGGGGGCGACATGACGCGCCGCCGGGCCGCCCCAAGGCGCGAAGGCCCCCTCGGGGGACAGCGCATTACAC
>NZ_JBDNGU010000115.1:0-32380 GCF_041689105.1 Polaromonas sp.
AGCCTTTGGCTTCGCCGCCGAATTTGGCTGCGAGCACGGTCGTGATCGCTGCCGTCAGTGTGGTCTTGCCATGGTCAACGTGCCCAATCGTGCCTACGTTGACGTGCGGCTTGGTCCGCTCAAATTTGCCTTTTGCCATTTTTTGGACTCCGAAAATTTATAAAGAGTTACGAACCAAATAAGCACCGCAACTACCGCCGCAATACTGTCAACTGCCCCGCGCATCCGCGCAAGAACGACTCAAAATATGGTGCCCATTCCGGGAATCGGACCCGGGACCTCTCCCTTACCAAGGGAGTGCTCTGCCACTGAGCCAAATGGGCTAAAAACCTTTACACACAACAAAAACTGACCAACTATGGAGCGGGGTAGGAGAATCGAACTCCTCGCTTTAGCTTGGAAGGCTAAGGTATTACCACTATACGAACCCCGCACAAGTGCATTTCGTAAATATCCGCAAATATCGCCACCGGTCAATCGCCACTGGTGGATGGGGCTGGATTCGAACCAGCGTACTCGTTAGAGGGCAGATTTACAGTCTGCTGCCATTAACCACTCGGCCACCCATCCTTCGAGCGAACCTCGGATTATGCCACGGAAATTTGTCAACTGGCAATCCAGACAACAAGCACTTACCACCTGACAGGCTGCCGTCCATGGCGCTCCAGAAACGCATTGGCCAGGCTGAAATGTCCACAGCCGAGGAAGGGCTGGGGCGGGCGCAAAGCCGACAGTGGCGAAGGGTGATTAGCCATCAGCACCGGGTGCCGGGCGCCAATCAGGGCGCGTTTGGCCTGAGCGTGCGCACCCCAGAGCATGAAGACAACAGAATCAGGTTTTGCCGACACTGCAGCGATCAAATGGTCGGTCAGCACTTCCCAACCCTGCCGGGCATGGCTGGCCGCCTGTCCCTCTTCGACCGTGAGGCTGGTATTGAGCAGCAACACGCCCTGCGCGGCCCAGCGCTCCAGTGAGCCGCCGACAGGCTGCTCGGGCGTGACGTCCGGGTCCCGCGCCAGTTCCTTGAAGATATTGCGCAGGCTGGGCGGCAGCCGCGCGCCATCGGGCACCGAAAAGGCCAGTCCCTGCGCCTGTCCCGGGCCGTGATAGGGGTCCTGGCCGAGAATCATGACGCGGACGTCGGCCAGCGGGGTCAATTCCAGCGCCCGAAACGGCTGCGGCGGATAAATGATGGCCCCCAGCGCAAGGCGCTGCTCGATGAACACGCCAAGTTGACGGCCCGCAGTGCTGGCCAGGAAATGACTAACCGCCGACGCCCAATCGGCCGCCAGCGGCCAGTCCGCCGGATTCCAGCGCGCCAGGTGCCGGCTGTGCCCGGCACTTTCCGGTGCCGGGCTGGGCAGGTTTTCAAAGGCCAAATCGGCCTGCAGTCCTTGCGGCATGGTCGCAAGTAGCTATCTAATTAATAGCGTCCGGGAACAGCGCCGCCAGCGCGATGCCGGGGTCGTCAGCCCGCATAAAGGCTTCGCCGACGAGGAAGGCATGGACCCCGGTCCCACGCAGGCGGGCCACTTCGGTCGGCGTCGTGATACCGGACTCAGTGACCAGCAGGCGATCGGACGGCACGTCCTTCAGGAGCCCCAGGGTGGTGTCCAGCGACACCTCAAACGTCTGCAAATTCCGGTTGTTGATGCCGAGCAAGGGCGTTTTGAGCTTCAGCGCGCGGCCCAGCTCGGCGCGGTCGTGCACCTCCACCAGCACGGCCATGTCCAGCGAGAAGGCCAACGCCTCGAGGGATTTCATCTGCGCGTCGTCCAGGCACGCGGCGATCAGCAGGATGCAGTCAGCGCCCATGACGCGCGACTCATAAACCTGGTAGGGATCGACGATGAAGTCCTTGCGCAATACCGGGAGATCGCAAGAGGCCCTGGCCTGCTTCAGATAGTCGATACTGCCCTGAAAAAAATCTTTGTCAGTGAGCACCGACAAACACGCTGCGCCATACTCGGCGTAACTTTGGGCAATATCGGCAGGAATGAAGTCGGCCCGGAACACGCCTTTGGACGGGCTGGCTTTTTTGATCTCGGCGATCACGGCTGGCTTGCCAGCAGCGATTTTGGCGCGCAACGCGCCCGCAAAGTCGCGCGTCAAAACGCGCGACTCGGCGTCGAAACGCATCGCGTCCAGCGGTTTGCGCTTGATGGCGGCGGAAACTTCCTGGCGTTTGACGGCCACTATCTTGTTCAGGATGTCGGACATGGTTCAGGCCGCCAGGGCTTTGGAGGTGGAAACAAGCTGCTCGAGCTTGGTTTTGGCAGCGCCGGAGTCAATCGCCTTGCGAGCCAGCACAATGCCCGCCTTCATGCTGTCAGCCACATTGGCCGCATACAGCGCAGCGCCGGTATTGAGGATGACAATGTCGCGCGCCGCGCCAGGCTCGCCAT
Source organism: Polaromonas sp. (assembly GCF_041689105.1). Classification (GTDB taxonomy): domain Bacteria; phylum Pseudomonadota; class Gammaproteobacteria; order Burkholderiales; family Burkholderiaceae_C; genus Polaromonas. The sequence continues at coordinate 2,406 of NZ_JBDNGU010000115.1, forward strand.
CAAGCACGCCCTTGAGCATGGCCATGGACTGCTCGGGCGTTTCCACGCGCAGGCTGCGGTTGCTGGCCATGGCCATGCCGAAGTCTTCGGGATGGATCTCGTATTCGGTGATTTCCCCGTTCTTGAGCTCACCCACCACCGTGGCCGCACCCAGGCTCACCTCGTCCATGCCGTCCTTGCCATAAACCACCAGCGCATGTTCAGCGCCCAAGCGTTGCAGCGCACGCACCTGGATGCCGACCAGGTCGGGGTGAAACACACCCATCAGGATGTTGGGCGCGTCGGCCGGGTTGGTCAGCGGGCCCAGGATGTTGAAAATGGTACGCACGCCAAGTTCCTTGCGCACCGGCGCCACATTTTTCATCGCCGGGTGGTGATTCGGCGCAAACATGAAGCCCACACCAACCTCTTCGATGCACTTGGAAATCGCGTCGGGCTTGAGGTTGATGTGGATGCCCAGGGCTTCGAGCACGTCGGCGCTGCCGGACTTGCTGCTGACGCTGCGCCCGCCGTGTTTGCTGACCTTGGCACCGGCCGCCGCCGCGACAAACATGGAGCAGGTCGAGATGTTGAAAGTGTGCGAGCCGTCACCGCCGGTACCGACGATATCTATCAGGTGCGTCTTGTCGGCCACATGGACCTTGGTCGAAAACTCGCGCATGACCTGCGCCGCAGCGGTAATTTCACCAATGGTTTCCTTCTTGACGCGCAGGCCGGTGATCAGCGCCGCCATCATGACCGGCGACAGCTCGCCACTCATGATCAGGCGCACGATCTTGAGCATCTCGTCATGAAAGATCTCGCGGTGTTCAATCGTGCGCTGCAGCGCTTCCTGGGGGGTGATTTTGTTGCTCAGGGGCATGATCGTGCTCTTGTCTCTGGTGTTAGTCGGAAGGATTGTCGGTCAGGGCCAGTTTCAGGCCAAATGTGATGAACACGGCGCCGGCCACCCGGTCCAGCCAGGCCATGCCTTGCTGCAAGGCGGCCGCTCGCTGCGCCAGCCAGGCCGCCGTGAGTGCCCAGCCGATATTGACCCACAGACCGTTGAAATTGAAAAGCAAACCCAGCAGCAAAAAAGCCAGCGGCTTGTTCACCACATCGGGCGCGATGAACTGCGGAACAAAGGCAAGAAAAAACAGCGCCACCTTGGGGTTCAGCACATTCGTCCAGAAACCCTGGGAAAAGATGCTTTTCAGGGCTCCAGCCCTTGGTGGGCCTACGTCATCCGCTCCTGAATCAATAGCAAAACCAGTGTTCCTCGCGGTCAAGAGGCGGACGCCGACATAAACCAGGTAAGCCGCGCCGGCCCACTTGAGCACCGCGAACGCCGTGCCCGACGCTGCCAGCAAGGCACTGACGCCCAGTGCCGCCGCTACGATGTGCACAAAGCAGCCCGCCGTGATACCCAGCGCCGCCACGACGCCTGCGCGCGCGCCGCGGCGCAGGGCATGGGTCACGATGTACAACACGTCCGGTCCGGGCGTCAGGTTGAGCAGCACGCCAGCGGCGATGAAAAGCAGCAGTTGTTCGGTCGCCATGGATGTCCCCTCAGCCCTCGAAGAACCCGCGAATCGCCGCGATCGCCCGGTCCACACCAGCCGCATCCACGTTGAGGTGGGTGACAAAACGCAGGCGGTACAGGCCCGTCGCCTGAATGCCTTCGTTCGCCAGGTGCCGCAGCAAGGCCTCGGACTGGTCACGCGCACTGCCCACCAGGTCCACAAACAGAATGTTGGTCTGCGGCGCCTCGACCTGCAGGCCAGGCATGCCTGTCAGGCCTTCGGCCAGACGTTTTGCCAGCACGTGGTCGTCGGCCAGGCGCTCGATGTGGTGGTCCAGCGCATACGAGGCTGCGGCCGCCAGCCCACCGGCCTGCCGCATGGCGCCGCCGGCCATCTTGCGGATGCGGTGTGCCCGTGCGATGAAATCGCGCGAACCACACAGCGCCGAGCCGACCGGCGCGCCCAGCCCCTTGCTGAAACAAACCGAGACGCTGTCAAAGCAGCCGGCAATGCGCTTTGCCTCGGCCAACGCGGTGCTGCCCGTTTGCGCGACCTGCGCCACCGCAGCGTTAAACAGCCGCGCGCCGTCGAGGTGGCGGTTCAGGCCCCTGGCTTTCGCCAGCGCAGTAGCCTGCTGCAGATAGTCAAAAGGCAGCAGCTTGCCTCCCAGCGTGTTCTCCAGGGCCAGCAGGCGACTGCGCGCGAAATGGGGGTCGTCCGGCTTGACGGCGGCCTCAATGTCGGCGAGGGCCAGCGTGCCGTCAGCCTGGTGGTTCAGCGGCTGGGGCTGCACGCTGCCCAGCACCGCCGCGCCGCCGCCTTCCCAGCGGTAGCAGTGCTGCATCTGGCCGACGATGTACTCGTCGCCGCGCTGGCAGTGGGCCAGGATGGCGCACAGGTTGCTCTGGGTCCCGGTGGGCACAAACAGCGCCGCCTCGAAGCCCAGCATCGCCGCGATCTTGTCCTGCAGTGCGTTCACACTCGGGTCGTCGCCGAACACGTCGTCCCCCAGTGGCGCACAGGCCATCGCGGCGCGCATGCCTTCAGTCGGCTGCGTGACGGTGTCACTTCTCAAGTCAACGATCTTGGTCATTTCGGCCTCCAGCCCTTATGCAGCAGGCGTCAAAAGCTCTGTTTTTTATAGCAAAAGCCATTGCCGCCGTTGCCGCTACGCGTGTTGTTCCAGGAAGTTTTTCAGCATCGCATGGCCATACTCGGTGAGGATCGATTCCGGGTGAAACTGCACCCCCTGAATCGCCAGCTCTTTGTGGCGCACGCCCATGATTTCGCCGTCGTCGGTCCAGGCCGTGACCGCCAGCACCTCGGGGCAGGACGATTTCTCAATCGCCAGCGAGTGATAGCGGTTGACGATGAACTGCCTGGGCAGACCGGCAAACACGCCTTCCTGCGTGGTGCTGATGACGCTGGTCTTGCCGTGCATCAGCTGCTGCGCGCGCACGATCTTGCCGCCAAAAGCCGCGCCCACCGCCTGGTGGCCCAGACACACGCCCAGAATCGGCAGCTTGCCGGCGAAGTGCTGAATCGCCGCCACCGAAATGCCGGCTTCCGCCGGGGAACAGGGGCCGGGGGAGATCACCAACCGGTCGGGGGTGCGCGCCACGATGCCTTCGACGGTGATTTCATCGTTGCGAAACACCTCAACCTCAGCACCGAGCTCGCCGAAATACTGGACGATGTTGTAAGTGAAAGAGTCGTAGTTGTCGATCATGAGCAGTTTCATAAGGCCCCCACGCTTGTCGCTACGCGAGCCTTTGGCATTTCGCTGCCCCATTCACGGATAAAAGGGGCCGCATTTTGCCTTGGGGCGGCCCGGCGGCAAAACATCCCTGTCTGTATGTCCATGGCGTTTTACTCCAGACCTTCTTCGACCAACTCGGACGCGCGCAGCAAGGCGCGCGCCTTGGCTTCGGTCTCTTTCCACTCCAGCTCGGCCACCGAGTCGGCCACCACGCCGGCCGCCGCCTGCACATACAGCATCTGGTCCTTGATGACGCCGGTGCGGATCGCAATCGCCACGTCCATGTCGCCAGCGTAGCTCAGGTAGCCGCAGGCGCCGCCGTAGATGCCACGCTTGGTCGGTTCGAGCTGGTCAATCAGCTCCATCGCATGCACCTTGGGCGCGCCGGTCAGGGTACCCGCCGGAAAACTGGCCTTGAGCACGTCCATGCTGGTCATGCCGTCGAGCAACACACCCTCGACATTGCTGACGATGTGCATCACATGGCTGTAACGCTCCACTGAAAAAGCCTCGGTCACTTTGACCGTGCCGGTTTTGGCGATGCGCCCGATGTCGTTGCGCGCCAGGTCGATCAGCATGACGTGTTCGGCGCGCTCTTTCGGGTCGTTGATCAGCTCCTGCTCAATCGCCGCATCGGCTTCCGGCGACGAGGCGCGGGGTCGCGTGCCGGCCAGCGGGCGAATCGTGATTTTTTCGCCGGCTTCGACCTTTTCCTGGCGCACCAGGATTTCGGGCGACGCGCCCACCACATGGAAATCCCCAAAGTGGTAGTAATACATATAAGGCGAGGGATTGAGCGAACGCAGCGCGCGGTACAGCGACAGCGGCGACTCGGTGTAACGCTTCTTGATGCGCTGACCGACCTGTACCTGCATGAAGTCGCCGGCCTCGACCAGCCTTTTAGCGCGCTCGACAGCGGCCAGGTAGTCGGCCTTGGAAAAATCACGCTCGGCGGGGTAAGCCTGGGTCGGCTTGACCACGGGTGCGCTGACCGAATACTTGAGTTGCTCCTTGAGTTCACGCAAGCGCTTTTTGGCATTGGCAAAGGCCTCGGGCAAGGCCGGGTCGGCATACACAATCAGGTAGAGCTTTCCCGAGAGGTTGTCGATCACCGCCAGTTCTTCACATTGCAGCAGCAGGATGTCGGGGCAACCCAGCGTATCGGGCGGGCAGCTGGCCGCCAGCTTCTTCTCGATGTAGCGCACCGTGTCGTAGCCAAAGTAGCCGGCCAAGCCGCCGCAAAAACGCGGCAGACCGGGCCGCAACGCGACCTTGAAACGTTTCTGGTAGTAGCTGATGAAGTCAAGCGGATTAGCCCTGGAGGTTTCGATGACCTGGCCGTCCCGCACGACCTCCGTCAGCGCGTCGGTGCCAAACCCGCTGGCGCGTACCAGGGTTCGGGCCGGCAGGCCGATAAAGCTGTAGCGACCAAAGCGCTCGCCGCCGACCACCGACTCCAGAAGGAAGCTGTAGGCACCGCCGGGCCGCCCCAAGGTGCCGACGGCCCCCTCGGGGGGCAGCGAAGCGTGGGGGCTAATGTCTTTGCCGCCGTCTTTGGAGTGCGCTAGTTTGAGATAGAGCGACAGCGGGGTTTCGAGGTCGGCAAACGCTTCGACCATCAGCGGAATGCGGTTGTAGCCCTGCAGCGCAAGGCTTTTGAATTCAAGTTCAGTGATCACGGGGAGCTTCCTTCACCGGTGGGCCCACGTGTCAGGACAGGGGACCGCCATCATTCAAAAGGCCTCAGAGGAGGCCGGGGTACTCCGTGCGAGGGAGTGCATCGACAGGGCTGCATGGCGCGAAGGCGCAAGGCCTCGGCATGCAAGGACTCTCAGGCCCGCCAGGGCCAGGCTCCCCGGTCGCCACGACCTGTCTGAATGATGCGATGAATGAACATAAGAGTTGAAAGTGTATCAAACAGCCGCAGCCCCGCAGTCAGCACACGTCATGCTCGCAAACCCTGTTGCAGCCCAGCCCGGTCACTTACAGAATGCTACATAAACGAACGCTCGTTCTATTTTACAAAGGAGACCCCATGAAATTCATTAAGCAGTGCGTCCTTGGCTTGCTGACGGGGATGATGGCTTTGGGCGTTGCTGCCGCCGTCGTCGATGTTGGCGGCGTCAAGCTGGAAGACACGGCCGAGGTGCGCGGCAACAAGCTTGTGCTTAACGGCGCGGGTGTCCGTTACAAGGCAGTGTTCAAGGTGTACACCGCCGGTTTGTACCTGAGCAAAAAAGCCGGCACCCCTGAAGAGGTGTTGGCCGCGCCCGGCGCCAAGCGTCTGCAGATCACCATGCTGCGCGACATCGACGCCAACGAGCTCGGCAAACTGTTCACGCGCGGTGTGCAGGACAACTCACCCAAGGCGGAGATGTCCAAGCTGATCCCTGGACTGATCAAGATGGGCCAGATTTTTTCTGACCAGAAAAAACTCGCGACTGGCGACGTCTTCATGATCGACTGGGTGCCCGGCACCGGCACCATCATCACCGTCAAGGGCGCTCCCCAAGGCGATCCGTTCAAGGAGCCGGAGTTTTTCACCGCGATGATGCGCATCTGGCTGGGTCCCGTGCCGGCCGACTGGAAACTCAAGGATGACCTGCTCGGCAAACCCGGCTGAGCATGGCGCTTGAGCGGGATTTCCAGGCTTGCGCAGCGCGGGACGCGCAGGCAAGCAGGCTTAACGGGGCGCAAGCCCCGTTTTTGTTTTGATACGGTCCAGCCTGATCGCCGCCAGCGTATCGACAAAGCCGTCGGCGTCCACGCCGCGTACCGGCTCTCCGTGGTTGTAGCCGTAGGTCACCAGCAGCACCGGGCAGCCGGCGGCCCGCGCCGCGCGCGCATCGTTGCTGGAATCGCCGATCATCAGCGTGCGACCGGGCAGGCTGCCCAGCGCCTCGCAGGTTTTGAGCAGCGGCAGGGGATCGGGCTTTTTTCGCTCAAACGCGTCTCCACCAAACACCTGGCTGAAAAAGCCGTCCAGTCCCTTGGCCTTGAGCAGCGGCAGCGCAAAAGCCGTCGGCTTGTTGGTCAGGCAGGCCAGCTTGAGGCCGTGCTGCCTGAGCTGCTGCAGACCCTCGGGCACACCGGGATACACCTGTGCGTGTTGGCCATTGATGGCCAGGTAATAACGCTGGTAGCTGGCCCAGGCGTCGGGAAACAGGCGTGCGGCGTGCGCTCCTGAATCAATAGCTGCTTGCGCCCGTCCCACCTGGGCTGGAGCCACTTTTAATACATGGCGCAGCACCGACTGGATCAAATGCTCCGAACCCTTACCCACCATCGGCGCCACCACCGCGCGATCCACCAGCGGCAGTGACAGATCTGCCAGCATCAGGTTCAGGGCGACCGCAAAGTCGCCCAGCGTATCCACCATGGTGCCGTCCAGATCAACAATGGCCGCCTCCAGCGGCCCTGCGTCCCGGCCAGGCTGGTTGTCAGTCATCAAACGGGCTCATACTTTTTGCTGGCTGCGCCTGTCCCGGATGGCCAGCTTCACGCTGGCCAGCAAGCGCTGCTCGTCAATGGGTTTTTCGAGCCAGTCCGCCACGGCCAGCCCGCCACCGGCGTGCAGCCTGGCCTCCGCCGCCGTGACCGACAGCACCACAACCGGGAGGTCCGCTGTGCGTTTGTCCTCGCGAACCGCGCGGATCAGCGCCAAATTATTGGCGTAAGGCCTTTTGACATCGACCACCATGGCAGCGTACGGGGTGACCCCCAAGTAGCCGTGCGCCTGGGCAGCGGTATGCGCCGTGTCTGGATCAAAGCCACCATGGTCAAGCATCATGCTGATCAGCTGCGCGACATCGGGGTTGCTTTCACAGACCAGGACACGCGGCCGGTCCATGCCATCAAGGCTCATGGGCGCGGTCACAGGCGGCGTTTCCCGCCATTCCGGCAACTCAAAGAAGAAGGTCGTTCCGACACCCACCTTGGACGTGAAGAAAATGCTGCCGTCCATGCGCTCCAGAATGGCCTTGGAGATGTTCAGACCCAGACCGGTTCCACCCTTCTGGCGCGTGTCAGAGGAGTCGGCCTGCGTGAACTTCTGGAACATGCGGGGATGGAATTCCTCCGGGATGCCGGGCCCGTTGTCGCTGACCTCCACGCGGATACGCCCGGCGGACCGTCCCAGCAACACCAGCACCTGGCCCTGGGCCGGAGAAAACTTGATGGCGTTGGACAGCAGGTTGGTCATGACCTGAAGCAGGCGGTCGCTGTCCACCTGAACCAGCAATGACCGCCTGGGCGCCTTCACCACCAGCTGCACCTTATGCTGCGCGGCAAAACCCTCGTTGTCGGCCACCGCGCGCTCAATCAGGCTCAGCGTGTCCTGCGGTTGCAGCTCAAACGGCATTTGCCCGGATTCTATTTTTTCGCTGTCCAAAATATCGTTGATCAGGCGGATCAGTCGCTCGCAGTTGGTCTTGGCAATCTCGACCAGCGCCCTGGCCTTGTCCGGCAGCGCGCCGGCAACCCCGCCCGAGATCAATCCCAGCGACCCACGTATGGACGTCAGCGGGGTGCGCAATTCATGGCTGACGGTAGAGACAAACTCGCTTTTCATGCGGTCAATCCGCTTGAGCTCGGTGACGTCGTTGCCCAGCGAAAAAAATCCGATGACTGTGTCCTCCTCCTCTTCCTCCCCGTAACGCGGAAAGTAATTCATCACATAGTCGCGGCGTTCCCCGCTGGCGGTGAGGTGCTCGCGCTCGTACCGCACCGAATAGCCCGACAGCACCTCCTGCACATGAGCCCGAACCTGCTCGTACAACACCGGCCCCATCACCTCCTCCATGGATTTGCCGTGGATCTGCGGCGCGCCCAGGCCGAAGGCTTCCTCGTAAGCCTTGTTGTGAAACCGGAAACGCTGATCCTTGTCGATGTAGGCGATCAGCGCGGGAACGGTGTCGGTCACCTGGCGCAGCTGCGCTTCGCTGTCACGCAAGGCCTCGCTGATGCGCTTGCTCTCGGTGATATCGCGGATGATCGCAGTGAACAGCCGGCGCCCGCCCACAGTGACGTCGCCGAAAGACACATTGACCGGGAACTCTGTGCCGTCGCGGCGTTGCCCCCGCACCAAGGTGCCGGCCTCCCTGAAACCGCGTGGCCGGGCGGTCAGCGCACTGAAAAAAGCGGTAAACCCGATCTGGTAGCGCGCTGGCAGCAACATGACCACCGGCTGCCCCACCAGGTCCTCCAGCCGGTAGCCGAACAGGGTGCGCGCAGCGCTGTTGGCGCTGGCGATCGCCCCGTCCTGGGTCGCGGTCACCACGCCCTCGGCCATGCTCTCGGCCACGGCCCGGCTCATGGCTTCACTGTCGGCCAGTTTGGCCTGGATGCGCCGGCTGACCGCCTGCGACCGCTGGATCATCCAGATCGCCCAGGCCAGCACGCTGAGCGACAGCAGGCCACCCAGCACGATCAGCAGCTCGACAACCTGGGCAGTGCGTGCGGTGTCCCGCCTGGATTGCCCGATCACGAGGTTTTCAGCGCTTTTGATACCCTCGGCAAGAGCGTCAATCTGGTCGTGGAGCTGGCGACTAAGGTCGCTGCCGACAATCGCCGTGGCGGCCTCCAGCCCCAGCTGCTGACGCGCGGCCACTGCCTCGTCCATCCGCTCCACCCGCTTGGCGATCAGGCTCTCCAGGACGCGCAGATCTTCGCGCCCATTGGTCAGCGTTCCGGCGGTCAATACGTTGATCAGCGCCTGCTGGATGCGATCGCGTGCCTGTCGGTAAGCAGCCAGGTCGCCGGCCGTCGCCGTTAACAGGTAACGCCGTTGCAGCGACTCAGCTGTCTTGAACTGGGACACCAGCCGTTCCAGAACAATCACCGCTTCCTGCGTCTGCGTTTCGCGATTGGCATCGCGGATCAGGAAATGGATCGTGGTGTATGAAGCCGCAGCGCCCAGGAAGATCAGGATCAGCCCCACCGCCAGGGCGAAGTTGATGGTTGCGCGAAAGGGCAGCTTCATGTCGGTGGGCCTGTCGTATCGCCGGTGACTGCCGCGTGCGCTTCCCGCAAAGGGCAAGCGGCCCGTGTGTCCAGAGGATCATGCTTGATGGGTGAACTGTACCCAGAAGATACACCCACCGCCACAGCGCGGCACGGATAGTGCGGCGCAGCGCCCGTTCATGGCGCACCCAACGGCGCCCCGGCCAGGCCTGCGTCCAGCGCGGCCACCAACTCATCCAGCGAGTCCTCCAGGCTGGCCAGCAGGCCTTCGAGGCGGTCCCTCGGCTGCCCCTCCCCAATGGCTTGCTCCAGCGCGCCCGCATCGGCAGGCACCCGCGTGGCGCCGATTTGCGCCGACACGCCGCGCAGGGAGTGGCTCAGCAGTTCGGCGGTTTTCGGGTCACCTGCGTCCAGCGCCTGCCGCACCTGACCCACCGTGTCTCGCCGCCCGTCCCGGTAGCGGCCCAGCATGGCGAGGTAGAGCGGCGTCATGCCCATCGCGCGGCTCAGTCCCAGCGCGAGGTCCAGACCCACAATAAGAGCGGGCAGGTCCGGACCGGCCGCCACAGCCAGGGCATCGGCTACCGGCAGCTTGCCCACAGGCGCAGCAGGCATCCGGCCATCCTGTTGACCGGCCTCCCGCGTGCCCTGCGCCTCCAGCGCCTCCAGCATCTCACGCAGCGAGGCGACGGTTCGCTTGCGATCAGCAGCACTCACGCGCTCCAGATCAATGTCCACGCGCAGGCCCGGGTGATCGCAGTGAAGGGTCTGGCCACCACGCGAGCCGCCGCCATCGGGGTGAACCGCGTAAACGGAAATCGGTTCTGAAAAGCCCTTGGCCATCACGGGGTCACGAGCGTCGGCGCCAATCTCACCCTGCACCAGCGCGTGGGTTTCACTGGAGATCAGGATTTCCCCGGGCTCGGCGGCCTGCTCCAGCCGCGCAGCGAGGTTGACCTCGCGGCCGATGATGGTGTATTCCATGCGCAGCTCGCTGCCGAAATTACCGACGTCGCAGAACCCCGAATTGATCCCTATGCGTATTTCGAAAGTCTTGTTGATGCCCATGTCGCGCCAGCGCAGGCGAAGTTCGTCCATGCGTTTTTGCATCGCAATCGCCATCCTGACGCACTGCAGCGCGTCCTCCCGCACGCCCAGGGTCTGCGGATCGCCGAAAAAAATCACGATGGCATCGCCGATGAATTTATCCAGCGTCGCGCCGTACTCCGCGGCGATCAGGGACATTTCCGACAAATAGCTGTTCAGCAGCAGCGTGACTTCTTCAGGCTGCCATGTCGCTGTGGATGCGGTGAAGTTCTGGATGTCGGAAAAAAACACGGTCAGCTTCTTGCGCTGGGTGCGGATTTCGGCCTGCCGGGAGCCCTCAAAAAGCGACTGGTAAACCTGCGGCGCCAGGTAACGCGAGAGTTGCTGCGACAGGTCCTTGAGCCGCCGGGCATAGGCGCTGCGCTCAAGATGGAGTTTAACGCGCGCGAGCAGTACCGGCGGGCTGATGGGTTTGGTCACGTAATCGGTGGCGCCCAGGTCCAGCCCGCGATGCTCCTCCTCGACGCTGCCCAGGGCTGTCAGGAAAATAACCGGGATGTCGGCGGTGCGCGCATCGCCTCCCAGCCGTTTCAGGACTTCATAACCGTCCATGACTGGCATCATCACGTCGAGCAGGATGATGTCAGGGCGCTGGGCGGATCGGGCCAGGGCCAGGCCCGCGTCGCCAGACGCGGCCAGCATCACTTCATAGTGGATTCGCAGCAGCGCGTCCAGCAGGTAACGGATGTCTTCGCTGTCCTCAATGACCAGGATGCGCGGGCCAGGCGCGCTGAGAGCGCCGGCCTGCCCTGCCCGGCCTGCGTCCGGCCCGTCCGCTGTAACTCCCATCCGTCACGTCCTTTCCAAACACTGGCTGGCCGCGCCCCTGCGCGCGACCCGCTGCCTTACGCTGCCAGCGCCGCCCGCATGCCGTCGATCACGGATCGGTAATCGGACTTGCCAAAAATGGCGCTGCCTGCCACAAAGGTGTCGGCCCCGGCAGAGGCCACGCGCGTAATATTGTCCAGCTTGATGCCGCCATCGACTTCCAGACGGATGTCCTTGCCCGACGCTTCGATGCGTTTCCTGGCCTGCTCGATCTTGCGCAGCGCCGAGTCAATGAAGTCCTGGCCGCCAAAGCCCGGGTTGACACTCATGATCAGAATCAGGTCGATGTCGTCGATCACCCAGTCGAGCACATCGAGTGGTGCGGCCGGGTTGAAAACCAGCCCGGCCTGGCAGCCCCTGGCTTTGATCGCCTGTACGCTGCGGTGCACATGGCCGGTCGCGTCGGGGTGAAAACTGATCAGGTCTGCACCAGCATCGGCAAAAGCCGCTGCCAGCGCGTCAACCGGCTTCACCATCAGGTGCACATCGATGGGTACCGCGGTGCCGTCGGCCTTTTTGGCGTGCGGCTTGAGGGCGCTGCAGATCATGGGCCCGAAGGTCAGGTTGGGCACGTAATGGTTGTCCATCACGTCGAAATGAATCCAGTCCGCGCCGGCGGCAATCACCGTCTGGAGTTCTTCACCCAGCCGCGCGAAATCGGCCGACAAAATGGAAGGGGCGATCCGGTACACCGGTGACTTGGTTTCACGCATGGAAGGATTGTCGCACCCCGAAGCAGGCGCATCAATCAAGCCGGGTAACATGGGCACCTCTGTTTTCAACGCCATGCCGAAATACCAATTTTCCTGCGATGTCTCGCCGCACTACCTGCCCGGGCAATCCTCGCCCGCCGACGGTGTGTACGGTTTTGCCTACAGGGTCACCATCACCAACACCGGCGAGGTGGCGGCGCAGCTGATCGCGCGCCACTGGGTCATCAGCGACGCGCGCGGCCATACCGAGGAGGTCAAGGGCCTGGGCGTGGTGGGCCACCAGCCGCTGCTCAAGCCCGGCGAGTCCTTCCAGTACAGCAGCGGCTCGCGTCTGCACACGCCCACCGGCACCATGCACGGCAGCTACTTTTTTGTCGCCGAGGACGGTGAGCGTTTTGAATCGGTCATCCCGATGTTTGTGCTCGACGCCGGCGATGGCGCCGGCGCTGCCAGCGCTGGCGTCAGCCGGGTTCTGCACTGATCTCGCCCAACATGCGTACGCTGGCCGAGTTGCTGGATCAGCTGGAGCCTGACGCGAGGCTGGCTGGCCGCCATCTCTGGCTGATTGGCCTGCTGGACTGGATCAGGGGCAAGGACCGCAACCCGCAGGCTGCGGTCCAGCGCCTGCGGCTGTTTCTCGATGCGGCGCAGACACGGCCCGGCTTCCAGGCCCGGCTGTATCACTGGTGGCGCACCCTGGTCGGCACCGTGGATGCCACGCCCTTGTTCGCCGATTTCGGCTTTGCGCCGCGCGCGGCTTTTTTAAGCGAGCTGGGCGAGCGGCTGCGCTACAAGTTGCTGCCCGGCACGCCTGAAACCACCCACGCCACTGAATTGTTCATGCTGCTGTTTCCATCACCGTTTGATGCGCAGTGGCTCAGGCTGATCGACGAGGACTCCCTGGCCCGCCTGGGCGGGCTGCTCAACACGCCCCCGCCTGCCGCAACGGCAGCGGCGCCGGAGTTGGTGCAGCCCGCTGGCCGCACCTTGCTGCAGGATTGGCAGGACGTCCTGCTGGAAGCGCTGACCTATTGCACCAGCCAGGTGGCTGCCACCGGGTTTTCTCCCGAGCTGCGTCTGCGCATGAGTGCGGCGACGCTGCAGACCCGGCCATTCCACGGTCTGGCGGCCGACATGGGGGCTTTGCGCAGCACCCTGCTGGCGCACGGCCGCGACAGCGGCGCCGCGCACCTGGCGCTGGACCAGTTCAAGAGCCGGCTGGAGGCCTGCCGCAGCGCCGCTTCCTCGGTGTATGCGCACCTGGACGAACACGGCATCTCGGTCGGCCTGGTGTTTCGCCTGCGCCAACTGCGCGAGCGCATCCTGCGCATCCGTGAGCTGCTCGACTGCCTGCTTTCCGGCAAACCTGCCAGCAGCGCAATGCAGCTACTGGCAAGGCTGGTGCTGCTGGCCGAGGAAAGGCGCAGCATACGTGCGCTGATTGCGGCCAACTCCACCTTGCTGGCCGCCAAGGTGGCCGAACGCGGCGCCGAAACCGGTGAGCATTACATCACACGCGATCGCGCCGCCTATCGAAAAATGCTGGGTAAAGCCGCCGGCGGCGGCGCCCTGACGGCCGTCACCACGCTGCTCAAGTTCATGGTTGTGGGGCTGGCGCTGTCGGCCTTCTGGAGCGGCTTCCTGGCCAGCATCGTGTTTGCCGCCAGCTTTGTGCTGATCCAGTTGCTGCACTTCACACTGGCCACCAAACAGCCCGCCATGACGGCACCGGCCATGGCTGCCAAGCTCAAGGACCTGCGCACCGGCGAAGCGGTCGGCGAGTTTGTCGATGAAGTCACCCACCTGGTGCGCTCCCAGGTGGCGGCCGTGCTGGGCAACGTACTGGTGGTGGTGCCGGCCGTGCTGCTGATCAGCGTCGCCATGCAGTACGGACTGGGGCGACCGATGATCGACGCAACAGAAGCCGGTCATGTGCTGCACAACCTGAGCCTGCTCGGCCCCACGCTGCTGTGGGCCGCCTTCACCGGTGTGGTGCTGTTTGCCGCCAGCATCATAGGCGGCTGGGTGGAGAACTGGTTTGTGCTGTACCGGCTGGCCTCAGCGATGCGCTACAACCCGCGCATCACGCGCATGCTCGGCGTGGCCCGCGCCCGGCGCTGGGCCGCCTTCATGCACCTCAACATCTCGGGTTTTACCTCCAACATCGCCCTGGGTTTCATGCTGGGACTGATTCCGTCCATGACCGGCTTTTTCGGGCTGGCGCTCGAAATGCGCCATGTCACGCTGTCCTCCGGCCAGTTGGCCGCAGCCGCTGCGGCGCTCGGCTGGGAGGTGTTGCGGCAGCCGGCCCTGTGGGGCTGCGTGGCTTCCATCCCGTTGATCGGTGCACTCAATCTGGGGGTGAGCTTTTACTTCGCCTTCCGGCTGGCGCTGCAGGCGCACAATGTCAGCGGCGTGGACCGCGCCCGTATCCGTTCGGCAATCTGGGCGCGCTGGCGCACCCGGCCGGGAAGTTTTTTTGTTCCAGACTGACATTCGCCTGTCCGTCAAGCCTGGGGGCCTCCGGGCTTGTACTACAGTCAGCGCGGGTAAACTGCGGTAAATTCGGGAACTCCTTACAGTCGCGCCTGGCAATGCCTTTCGGTTTGCCGGCTTTCAAGCCGGTTCACCGGCCTCTCCCCCTAGAGCACCCGATGCAGCCCCCGCTGCGCGGCTGCATCTGCCCCCACAACCATCATCGGAGACATCCTACCCATGAATGAAGTCATGGCCATCTGGGCCGAATGGATCAAGCCCTCGGCCGGCCTGCCCACCGTGCAGTGGTCGATATTGCTGGCCGTGGCGGCCCTCACCGGTCACCTGGTGCAGCGGTTCGCCGGCATTCCCAAAGTCGTCGGCTATTCCGCCGTGGGGGCCCTTGCCGGCCTGGCCGGCTTCTCCGGCGCCGTCTGGCCGCTGCAGGGCACAGGGCTCTTCCTGCTTGAATTGGGCGTGGCCGTGGTGCTGTTCGAGGCGGGCGGGCGGATTCCGCTGCGCTGGTTCCGCCACAACCCCATGGTGCTGGTGCAGAGCCTGGCTGAATCGGCCCTGACCTTTTTTCTTGTCTACTGGACGCTGACCTATTTCGGCATGCGCGAGGTGGTTGCCGAGCCGCTGGCCCTGCTGTCCATGGCCGCTTCGCCAGCCGTGCTGTCACGCGTGATCACGGACACCCGCGCTTCCGGGCCGGTGACGGAACGCGCCATGGTGTTGTCCACCTTGAGCACACTTTATGCGCTGACGCTTTGCAGTGCCCGCGCCGGCATGATGGGCCGCAGCGAGCAAAGCCTGATGGACACCTTCTACCCGGTGGCCATCGTGCTGGGCCTGTCGGTGGCGGTGGGGGCGGGCCTGGCGCTGGCGCTGCGCTCCGCGCTGCGGGTCATGAGCCCAACCAGCGAGAACACCGCCATCTTGCTGCTGGCCCTGATTGCCGCAGGCGCTGCCCTGGCCGCGCACTTTGGCGGCTCGGCGCCGCTGGCGGCGCTGTTGGGTGGCATGCTGCTCAAACAGCTCAACCCAAGGCCCTGGTCCTGGCCGCGGCAGATGGGCACGGCCTCGGCGATGCTGACCATGCTGATGTTTGTGCTGGTGTCCGTGGTGGCGGCGCAGGCCGACTGGAGCGCACCGGTTGCGGGTCTGGTGCTGGCTCTGGTAGCGGCGCGGGCGCTGGCCAAAATCAGCGGCGTTGCGCTCGGCAACGTCGGCAGCGGCGCCAGCTGGAAGCAGGCGCTGTGGGTCGGCTGCGCGATGTCGCCCATGTCGTCCGTCGCGTTGCTGCTGGTGTCCCAGTTTGTGGCGGCCTCGACCTCCCTGGGCCCGCGTATTGCGAGCATCGCGCTACCGGCCATCCTGCTGATGGAAGTGCTGGGTGCCATCCTGGCGACCCTGGCGATTTACCGCGCCGGTGAAAGCTCCAGGCCCTGGGCGCCCCGGCCTTTCCTCCCGTCTGCAGGAGACTTCCGTGAATAAGCAAACCGAACCGCAACTGGCGCCCGGCGGGCTGGAGCCTTTCCAGAAATCAGCCGCACTCTCGCTGGGTGTCGAGCTGGAGCTGCAGCTGGTCAACACCCACGACTACGATCTCGCGCCTTATGCCGAGGACATGCTGCGCCTGATGGAGAAAGTCCCCTTGCCCGGCAGCGTGGTGCCCGAGATGACCTCAAGCATGATCGAAATTTCCACTGGCGTCTGCAAATCATCCTCCGAAGTGCTGGGCCAGCTCACGCAGATCCGCGACGCACTGGTCAAAAGCGCAGACAAGCTCAATATCGCTGTGGTCGGCGGCGGTACCCACCCTTTCCAGCAATGGCATGAGCGGCGCATTTACGACAAGCCGCGCTTTCGCGAGTTGTCCGAGCTCTACGGTTACCTGTCCAAGCAGTTCACCATCTTTGGCCAGCACGTGCATGTCGGTTGCCCGGATGCCGACACAGCGCTGCTGACCCTGCACCGCATGTCGCGTTATATCCCGCACTTCATCGCGCTATCGGCATCCAGCCCGTATGTGCAGGGGCAGGACACCGCCTTTGACTCGGCCCGGCTCAATTCAGTGTTTGCCTTTCCGCTATCGGGCCGCGCGCCGCTGGCGTTGACCTGGGACGACTTCACGGTGTACTTCGAGAAGATGACCCGCACCGGCGTGGTCCGCAGCATGAAAGATTTTTACTGGGATATCCGGCCCAAGCCCGAGTTCGGCACCATCGAGATCCGCGTCTTCGACACGCCCCTGACCGTGGGCCGCGCCGCCGCCCTGTCAGGCTACGTGCAGTCGCTGGCCTCGTGGTTCATGAACGACCAGCCCTTCATGCCGACCGAGGACGATTACCTGGTCTATACCTACAACCGCTTTCAGGCCTGCCGCTTCGGCCTGGAAGCCGTCTATGTGGACCCGGCCACCGGCGAACACATGGCGTTGCGCGACCACATCCTGATGACCATGGACAAACTCGGCCCGCATGCCGGCCCGCTGGGCGCCAGCAGTGGCATCCATCTGCTGCGCAGCAGCGTCGAGATGTCGAACAACGACGCGCGCTGGCTGCGGGAGTTGCAGGGCAAGGAAAACCTGCTGGCCGAGGTGATCCGCCAGGCGGCACTGAAATTCCGCGGCTTGCCGATTTAGGCGTTCAGATCCCCGCTGACATCTGGTCGCGCCAGGCGGCTTGCACAGGCCGGCGTATCAGCGTTCCTGCACCGCCCACTGAATCAAGGCATCCAGCGCCGGCCGCGCAGCGCCCGCGTTCGGGTGGTTGACGATGCCGACGACGATGTAGCGTGCCCCGCTGGCACCATTGGCATAACCGGCCACCGCCGTCACGTCGCGCAATGAGCCGGTCTTGATGAAGGCCTGACCGGCGACGTTTTTGGCGCGCGTTCGCATGGTGGCATCCATACCAGCCACCGGCAGCGAGTCCAGCAGGTCCTGCGCTACGCGGCTTTGCGCCGCGTGCTGCAGCATGGCCGCCAGGCTGGCGGCAGTGACGCGCTCGATGCGGCTCAGGCCTGAGCCGTTGTCCATGACCGGGGCGGGCTGCTGAGGCAGAGATTTTTTCCACCAGGCAGCCAGGGCCGCGCGGCCGGTCTCGGGCGTGGCCTGGTCCAGTTGCCCGCCCTGCGCTGGCCGGCTCAGGGTCAAAAACAAGTGCCTGGCCATCACGTTGTTGGAATACTTGTTCACGTCGCGCACGATTTCGCGCAGCGGCAGCGAGGGTGCGTCCAGGCGCAACGGCGCTTTCTCGCCGGACAGCGTGCCGCGCGCGCGCAGCACCGCCAGTTCACCAGCCGTGGCGTCACGCACGCTGCCGGTCAGCAGGCCGCCCAAGACACGCCACGAGCCCTCAATGGCGCGCGCCGCAAAGGTCGCGGGTTCGGCATAAGCGCTGGGCCAGACCCGCTCGCCGCAGGCCACCGAATAACTGCCCATGAACTGCAGGCGGTTCGGGTTGTCCACGCTGGCGCGCAGTTCGCTGCGCCAGTCGCCGCAGCGGGAGACCCGCGCCAGCGGCACGCTCTCGTCGATCACAATGCCGGCCATGGGCGGCTCGACGGCCACCAGCGCCCGGTTGTTGATCGGGTCAGGCGTGAAACGCATCACCAGCGATTTGAAGTTGATCAGCAGCGCGTCCGGGCTGGCGTTGTAGGGCCGCAGCGGTTCACCGTCGAACTCGCCCGCGTCTTGCAGCGACACCTGAAAGGCGCTACGGTCCAGCACGATGTCGCCGCGAATCACCTTGACGCCGCTGTACTGCACCTGTGCCAGCAAAGCCTGCAAGCGCTCAACCACCATCTTGGGATCGCCGCCGCCGCGCACCACCAGGTTGCCGTGCAATATACCGTCGGAGACTTGGCCGTCCATCAGCACGCGGGTGGTCCAGGTGAAGTCGGGGCCAAGCAGGTCCAGCGCCGCGTAGGTGGTCACCAGCTTCATGATCGACGCCGGGTTCATGGGTTCGCCGGCCCGATGGCTCAGGCGCGGCGCCTGCCGGCCGGTGGCGTCCACCACCAGCAGGCTGACCGCGTCGGTCGGCATCTGCGCGCGCGCCAGCGCCTTGGCGACGGCGGCCGGCAGCACGGGTTGAGGGAGCTTGGGGACTTTCTGGGCCACTGCCCAGCCCGGCAGCAGGCAAGCGGCCGTGAGCAGCAGCGCCCGGGCAGGAAGGGGATTCAAAAACATGGCTGATTATCGGCGCAGGGTCAGGGGCAGCGGCTTGCCCGGATAATCAGGGAATGCGTTTTTCCCCCAAGACCGTGGGTGTGCTGGCTGCCGTGGTGACGGTGGCCATCTGGACCTCCTTCATCGTGATTGCCCGCGCCACCGCGCACCGCAACCTGACCCCACTGGACATCTCCCTGCTGCGTTTTGCCGGCGCGGCCCTGGTGCTGCTGCCCTGGGGCGCCTGGCTGGTGTGGAGGCGCGCGCGTGACAGCGCGCCCGGTTTGACCCCGCCGAGCTGGCTGGGCCTGTCGCCGCTGGGATTCAAACTCACCGCGCTGATCGGCATGGTCGGCGGTGTCGGTTACGCCTGCCTGGCCTACAGCGGCTTTTATTTCGCACCGGCCGCCCACGCTTCGGTGCTGCTGCCCGGCACCTTGCCGCTGAGCACCACGCTGATGGCGGTGCTGATCCTCAAGGACCGCGTGACGCCGGTGCGTGCCATTGGCCTGGGACTGATTTTTCTCGGCGACGTGCTGGTGGGCGGCGCCAGTCTGTTACACGCCTGGACCGATGCAGGTAGTCAGGTATGGAAGGGTGACCTGCTGTTTTTGAGCGCCTCCACCTGCTGGGCCGTGTATTCGGTGCTGGTGCGCAAACATGCGCTGCAGGCGGTGTCTGCCACCATTGCCATCAGCGTGTTCGCCTTCGTGACCTATGTGCCGGTCTACAGCCTGCTGGCGTATTCGGGCGCCATTGCCACCCGGCTGGCCAGCGCGCCCTGGAGCGAGATTGTTTTCCAGATGGTGTTCCAGGGCGTGGGCTCGGTGGTGATTTCGGGCATCACCTTCACCAAGATGGTCCAGCACTTCGGGCCGGTGCGCTCGACCATGATCACTGCGGTGGTGCCCGGCCTGTCAGCGCTGGGGGCGGTGATTTTTCTGGGCGAGCCGCTGCACTGGAACCTTCTGGCCGGACTGGCGCTGGTCACGGTGGGCATTGTTTTCGGTGTGCGCTTGCAGGCGCAGCGCCCTGCAGTGGTCACTCCCGATTTGATAGCTGATGGCGTCCGTCCAACAAGGGCTGAGGCCTGATTTGACCGTGAAACCCATGAAACCCATGAAACTCCTGGCTTTCGACACCAGTACCGAGATCCTTTCGGTGGCACTGACCGATGGCAGCCGCGTGTGGCAACACACTGGGCCGGGCGCAGCGCAGGCCTCAGCCGCGCTGATTCCGACCCTGCTGGACCTGCTGGCGCAGGCCGGGCTGGCGCTGGGGGAGCTGGACGCGCTGGTGTTCGGGCGCGGGCCGGGCTCCTTCACCGGTCTGCGCACAGCCTGCTCGGTGGCGCAGGGCCTGGCGCTGGGTGCGAAGCTGCCGGTGCTGCCGCTGAACACGCTGCTGGCCGTCGCTGAAGAAGCGCGCTTCCAGCATCGGCCCACATCGGGCGCGCTGGCGCTCACGGCGCTGCTCGATGCGCGCATGGACGAGATGTATGTGCAGCGGTTTGCCTTTGACGGCGCGCAGTGGTCATCACAGGCCGGCTGCGTGTTGACGCGGCCTGAAAACCTGCAGCTGGCGCCGGCTGACGTGCTGCTCGCAGGCAATGTGTTCAGCGTGTATGCGGGCCGCCTGCCCGCCGGGCTGGCGGCGCTTCAGTGCGCCCCATCCCTGCCCACCGCCACCGCCATGCTGCGCCTGGCGCCCGCCCTGCTGGCGGCCGGTCAGGGCGTGGACGCCGCCCATGCGCTGCCACTGTACGTGCGCGATAAAGTAGCATTAACCACCGACGAGCGCGCCAGGGCCAAGGCCGCCGCCGCGCTTGTTACCCCGCTATGAGCCGCCGGGCCGTTCCCAAGGCGAGTACCGCAGCCCACAGGGCGGAGGTTTATCCTATGAGCCGCCGGGTCGTTCCCAAGGCGAAGGTTATCCAATGAGTGCCGTTCTCCAACCCTTTGAAGCCCGATTCGAACCCATGACAGCGTCATGGTTCGCTGCTGTGCAGCAGGTGGAGCAAAGCGCCTACGACCACCCCTGGAGCCAGGGCAATTTCAGCGACTCCCTGCAGGCCGGCTACCAGGCGCAGCTGCTGACGGCCGGCCCCGACACAGACAGCGAGTTGCTCGGTTACTTTGTGGCGATGAAAGGTGTGGACGAAGTCCATCTGCTCAACATCACCGTCGCGCCCGGCCAGCAGCGCCAGGGCTGGGCCCGCGTGATGCTCGATGCGCTGGTGATCTGGTCGCGCGGTCAGGGCGCGTTATGGCTATGGCTGGAAGTGCGGGTCAGCAATGTGCGCGCGCGCGCCATTTACGAGCGCTACGGGTTTCGCCACGTCGGCACCCGGCCCCAGTACTATCCCGCCGCCGGGGCACAGCGCGAAGACGCAGTGGTCATGAGCCTGGCTTTATGAAAGCGCCACGATGAGCCTGGACCTCGACAAACGCCAGCGCGCCATCCTGCGCGAGATGGGTGTGCGCGTGTGGCAACCGCCGCCCGTGGCCGTCGTCCCTGACAACACAGATGCTATCGATTCAATAGCTGTAAGCGCACGCCAGACAAGGGCTGAAGCTGCATTTGATGCCGAACCTCAGCGTGCGCCCCTTGCCACAGCGCCAGCCGTTCGCCGCCCGCAGGTTCAAGCGGCACCCGCTGCTACCCGCCCGCCCGCGGCGCCTGTGCCCGGCTTGCAGCCACGCCCCGCAGGCATCGAATTGATGACCTGGCCGGCGCTGCAGACCGCTGTCGCCGGTTGCCGTGCCTGCGCGCTGTGCGAGAGCCGCAAAAATACAGTGTTCGGCGTCGGCCCGCCCGCCGACGAGGCCGCACCCGCCGTGGACTGGCTGATCGTCGGCGAGGCACCCGGGGAAAACGAGGACCTCGCCGGCGAACCTTTTGTGGGACAGGCCGGCCAACTGCTCGACAACATGCTGTTGGCCATGGGCCTGCAGCGTGGCAACGACGACGCGGCCCGCGCCGGCACGGCGAAAAATGTTTTTATCACCAACGTACTCAAGTGCCGGCCACCGGCCAACCGCAACCCCGACCCCGCCGAGGTCGCGCAATGCGCGCCTTATCTAAAGCGCCAGGTCGAGCTGCTGCAGCCGAAAATCATTCTCGCGCTGGGCAAGTTCGCCGCGCAATCGCTGCTGCAGGACAGCGTGCCCGAGGTGCACAAAATCCCGCTGGGCAAGCTGCGCGGCCAGGTGCACAGCTACCTCGGCGTGCCGGTGGTGGTCAGCTACCACCCGGCCTATTTGTTGCGCAGCCTGGGCGACAAGGCCAAGGCCTGGGATGACCTGTGTCTGGCCATGAATGTAGCCCCCACGGTCGTTCGCTCCGCGTAACTCCCGCACCTTGCAGGCCGCCGCTCGCCAGAGGCTTCGCTTCTGTTGCCTGTCCAAACCTGCTCAAGCAGGTTTGGAGCCGCAGGCGCCAGCCCCGAGGGGGCCGCTGCGCCTGCGAACTGGCAAAGCCAGATCCGCGGCCCTGGCTGGTCAAGAGGGGAGTTTCCTGCGCAGATTCACTTGACTGCTGTCCGTCCGGGCGCCAACACCGACGCGATCGCCACCACCATCAGTACCACCGCGGCCCAGTCCTGCCAGTGCAGCACTTCGCCCAGGGCCAGCGCACCCGTAAAGACACCCAGCACGGGAATCATCATCACGCTCAAGGTGGAGGCGATGGGCGGCAGGCTGCGCGCCAGAAAGAACCACGCTGCGTGGGCAAAGCCGAAAATGATCACGGCGTTGTACAAAATCGAGGCCCAGCTGGCGGCCGGCGGTGCCTTCCACTGCGGCATCTCGAAGGCCACGCTCAGGCCAGTCATGACCACCGCCGTCATGGCTGTCATCCAGAAGGAAATCGTCAGCGTGGCCACCGGCATGGTGGTGTTGCGCAGCTTTTGTGTACCCACTGCCCAGGTGGCTGCGGCGCCGAGCGCGCACAACACCCCGATGGGCCGGCCGGACAGGTTGGTCAGCTCATGCCACAGCAGCAGGGACACGCCCAGGGCGGCAGCGGCCACGCCCAGCCAGCTGCGGCGCTGCAGCTGGTGGCCGAAGAACCAGGCGCCGATCAGCGCCGAAAAAATCGGCATGGTGTAGCCCAGAATGGCGGCCCGCCCGCTGCTGAGGTTCTTCACAGCCAGGATGATCAGCCCGTGCCAGACAAACATGTTGGCGAAAGCCAGCCAGAACAGCTCACGGTATTTCTCGCGCGGTACAAAAAACGGAACCTTCATCAGCACCATGGCCATGCCCAGCACCGGCAGGCCCAGCCAGATCGACAGGGCGCGGAAGCTCAAAGGCGGGAAGTCGGCGACGCCGACTTTCATGATGGGCCAGTTGATGCCCCAGGCCAGTGTCAGCAGGACCAGCACGATGAGTTGGCGTTGGGAGAGTTGCATGCGGGAGGTCGGAAGGGGAAAGGTGAAAGGTGAAAGGTGAAAGGTGAAAGGTGAAAGGTGAAAGGTGAAAGGTGAAAGGTGCCATTATTGTCCGGGCAGCGAGGAAATCCTGCAGCGAAAGACCGCGAGGGTCCCCGACTCAAACCAGGCAGGGACCGCGAATCTGGCTTTGCCAGTCCACAGGTGTGCCGCGCAATTGAAGTCGTCAACACGGGCCTGGCATCCATGCGGGTTTGCGACCCGTTGGATTTGATCAACGCGTTCCTAAAGTCGTCAATACGCTGAATGGCCGTCTGGTATCGACACCAGCTTGGTTCGTGCCCGGGGCTGCTTCTGGCAGGAAGCCGTCGTTCGTGATGCTCCTCGATACCGGTCATCGGATAAATCCAAGGTTGGAATCTCTCTTAACGCAGCGTGAGCTTGGAGGCCCTGACCCACTCTCTGCCGAGTAACGCCTGGCAGAGCATCAGCTGGCGCGAGGGCACAACAAGTTCAGATCAGCTTTTCGCGAACATTCGCTTTCAAGCGTAGAACTCCGTCGGCCCGTATTCACCCACTGTGACCCAATGTGAAACCACCGCCCCGTCCAAAGGCGCGTGCAGCGCATACCCTGATGGCTCTCGCCGGTAGGCAGCTGGCCCGCCATCACGCAGATCGAGCACGATCTGGTGTGCGGTGGACGGCACCGTCATGGCCACTGTGCCACCGAAGCGTCGAACGATGGGGCGGTGCAGGTGTCCGCAGATGACGCGTTCGACCTGAGGGTGGCGGCGCAGTAAATCGGCCAGTGCGTCAGTGCCCTGGCGCAGCCCGATGCCGTCCATATGCTCGATGCCGGTGGCAAACGGTGGGTGGTGCATGGCAACAATCGTAGGCTGCCGTGGCGCCTCTGCCAATGAGCGGTCCAACCATGCGAGGCGGTGTTCGCAGAGCGTTCCGTGAGCCGCACCCTCGACCACCGTGTCCAGCGCGATCAGGCGCAGCCCGGCCGCTTCGCGTACCCACAGCACGAAGGGCGATAGCGCCTCATCTGCCAAGGGTGTCAGCTCGGCGTGTTCCGGAAAGGCCAAACGCATCGAATTGATCGAATCGTGGTTGCCTGGCATCAGCCAGACCGGGCAGGTCAGCGGGGCCAGCAGTTGTTGCAGGTGCGCGTATTCGTCGGCACTGCCCCGATCGACAAGGTCGCCGGTGACCACCACGGCCGTGGCGGGCGGTTGAAGGGTCAACACACTCGCCACGGCCTTGGCCAGAAGGGCCGGTGTATCGATTTGGTTCATGAGTAGCCGCCCGGGCGCAACGACGTGAGGGTCTGACAGTTGTACAAGCACGTTGGTATTCTCCGGAATGACCCCCTATTGGAACCCGAAAAACAACGGTGCGGATGACATCGACGTGTCACATTCGAGTTCTAAGCTGTTCGTATGAAATCGTCTATCGCGTTCATTTGAACATGCTTGAAGTGAAGCAGGATTCGCGTGACCAACAGATACTGGACCTCGTGCGAGGTCGCGGTCTGATGGACATCAACGAGCTGGCACGCCAGTTCGACGTCACACCGCAAACGATCCGCCGCGGCGTGAACCAGCTCAGCGAGCTCGGCCTGCTGCGCCGCGTGCACGGTGGCGTCACGCTGCCGGCCACCGGGGCCAATCTGCCCTATGAAGCCCGCCAGGTCCAGCGGCTGGACGGCAAACGCCGCATCGCAGCTGCAGTGGCGGCGTTCATTCCGCACGGCGCTTCGGTGTCCATCGGACTGGGCACGACGCCGCACCAGGTCGCCCTGGCTTTGCGATCGCACAAGCGCCTTCGGGTGGTGACCAACAGCCTGCGCGTGGTCTTCGCGCTGGCCGGCAGCGACGAGCTGGAAATTGCGGTGGCGGGGGGATTTCTACGACCGGCAGACCTTGACGTGGTGGGGGAGGCCGCCGTACGCTGTTTCTCTGACTTCAAGACCGACTTCGCGGTGTTTGGGGCCGGCGGCATCGATGAGGACGGCATGTTGCTGGACTTCGACCCGGCCGAGGTGGCAGCTCGAGAGGCCATGAGGCTGAACTGCCGCCAATCGCTGCTGGTCGCCGACGCGAGCAAGTTCGGGCGTCCTGCCATTGCACGCGGCGGACGCCTGGCCGACATGGACCACCTCTTCATCGACGAGCGGCCCGCTGCTGCGTTTCGTTCTCTCTTGAGCCTGCCTCGTCCGCAGGTGCACGTCGCATGAGCGCGCCGTGCCGCTTCCCAGCCCGAATACCGCAGTGCGCTGTGCGGAGCGTGGTCCAGTGAGCCGGGTCGAACTGCACGGCATCGGCAAGCACTTCGGCGAACATGCTGCGGTGCAGGATGTGCATTTGGTGGCCGACTCCGGTCAGTTCGTTGCACTGCTTGGACCGTCGGGCTGCGGCAAGAGCACCACGCTGCGCCTGATCGCGGCGCTGGAACAGCCCGATGCCGGTCGCATCGTCATCGGTGGTGTCGACGTCACGAGCGCGCCGGCCGCCGAGCGCGGTATCGCCATGGTGTTCCAGAACTACGCGCTGTTTCCTCACCTCACCGTGGGCGAGAACATTGTCTTTGGACTGACGGTGCGCCGGGTCGACAAGGCCGAGCGCGTCCGTCGGCTGGCGCAGACCGCCGAGTTGTTGGGTTTGCAGTCCTTGCTTGACCGCAAGCCGTCACAGCTCTCGGGAGGCCAACGCCAGCGGGTGGCGCTGGGCCGCGCCATCGTGGCTCAGGCACGGGTCTGTCTGATGGACGAACCCCTCTCCAATCTGGATGCGCAGTTGCGCCAGCAAATGCGCAGCGAAATCCGCGAACTCCAGCAGCGCCTGGGCATTACCATGATCTATGTCACGCACGACCAAACCGAGGCCATGACCATGGCCGACCGGGTGGTGTTGATGCGCTCGGGACGCATTGAGCAGCAAGGCACGCCGCAAGACCTGTACGAGCGTCCCGCCAGCACCTTCGTGGCCGGCTTCATCGGGGCACCCGCCATGAACCTCTTTCCCGCCCCTCACGGTCGGGTCCTGTGGGGCGTGCGCCCCGAGCAGATGCAGTTGCGCCCCGCGAGCGAGGGCGTGCCTGCCCGCGTGGTGGCCGTGGAATATTTGGGCGCTGAGAGCCTGCTAATTTGCGAGGCTGCATCGACGCGCGTGGTGCTGCGCGCCAACAGCCTCGACCTTCCCCGGCGAGGCGACACGGTTGGCCTCGGCTGGCCCGCCGCCGCCTTGCACCATTTCGACCGCGACAGCGGTCTGCGACTTCCCCAACCCTAAGGAAAAACCATGAAACCCTGGACCCTGAACCTGGCTTGCGTTGCCTTGAGCGCGACCCTGTGTGTGCCTGCGCTCTCGCAGGAGCTGAGCTTTTACTACCCGGTCGCCGTGGGTGGGCCGGTCACGAAGGTCATCGACGGCATGGCGGCCGATTTCGAGAAGGAGCACCCTGGCATCAAAATCAAGCCGGTTTATGCCGGCAGCTACCAGGACACCATCACCAAGGTGCTGACGGCAGCCAAGGGTGGCGACGCTCCGCACATCGCGGTGATGCTTTCCACCGACATGTACACACTGATCGATGAGAACGTGGTGGTTCCTTTCGACGAGATGGCAAGAACCCCCGCAGACAGGGCATGGATCAACAGCTTCTACCCCGGCTTTATGCAGAACAGCCAGACCGGCGGCAAGACCTGGGGCATCCCGTTTCAGCGCTCCACCGTGGTGATGTACTGGAATAAGGACCTGTTCAAGCAAGCTGGCCTAGACCCGAACAAGCCGCCGCAGAACTGGAATGAACTGGTGGACTACGGCCAGAAGCTGACCAAGCGAGATGCCGCGGGCAACGTCAGCACCTGGGGCATCCAGGTGCCATCCTCAGGATTTCCGTACTGGCTGTTCCAAGGATTCACGACCCAAAACGGCGCCCAGCTCATGAACACGGCCGGCACCCAGACTTACTACGACAAGCCGGAAGTCGTTCAGGCACTTCAGTTCTGGATGGACCTGTCGCAAAAGCACCGCATCCATCCGCCTGGCGTGGTGGAATGGGGCACGACGCCCAAGGACTTCTTTGAACGCAAGGCGGCCATGATCTGGACCACCACCGGCAACCTGACCAACATCCGCAGCAACGCGAAGTTCGACTTCGGCGTAGCTATGCTGCCCGCTGGCAAGCAACGGGGCACCCCCACGGGCGGTGGAAACTTCTACGTCTTCAAGAAGTCCAGCGAGGCCGAGCGCGAAGCCTCAATGAAGTTCATCCAGTGGATGACTTCGCCAAAACGAGCGGCCGAATGGTCCATCGCTACCGGCTATGTCGCCGTGAGCCCGGCGGCCTGGGACACGCCGGAGATGAAGAAGTACCTCGTTGACTTCCCCGCGCCGATCGTGGCACGCGATCAGCTAAAGCACGCCGTTGCCGAACTCTCGACCCACGAGAACCAGCGCGTGACCAAGGCGTTGAACGATGGCCTGCAAGCCGCACTCACCGGTGCCAAGCCTGCGCAGCAGGCCATGCAGGACGCCCAGCGGGAGGCAGACCGCATCTTGCGGCCGTACCGCTGAACTGAGACCTGGTGTCCTCGTGACTGATCGCCACAACGCCGTCGTTGGCTGGCTCTTGCTGCTGCCGGCGGCGGTGCTGCTGCTGGCCTTCACGCACTACCCGGCGGTGGCCACGCTGTGGCACAGCCTGTTCAGCACCGCCAGGCCCAACCGCCCGGCGCGCTGGATCAGCATCGACAACTACCGCGCGCTGGCAGAGGACCCAGTGTTCTGGACATCGCTGGTCAATAACGCCTGGTACGCGCTGGGCACCATTGTTCCGGCGATCGCACTGGCCATCGTGATGGCGCTGTGGGTGAACCGCAAGCTGGCAGGACGTGGCCTGCTGCGGCTGGCGTATTTCACACCCACCGTGCTACCCATGATTGCTGTGGCCAACATCTGGCTTTTTTTCTACACGCCCGACTACGGCCTGCTCGACCAGCTTCGCGGTCTTTGGGGCGGCGCTGCCCACAACTGGCTGGGTTCACGCGAGACGGTGCTGGGCGCCGTGATGGTGGTGGCGGTGTGGAAGGAGGCTGGCTTCTTCATGATCTTCTACCTCGCCGCTCTGCAGCAGCAGTCGCCCGAGCTGCGCGAGGCCGCAGCGCTGGAGGGATGCGGCCGCTGGCAGTTCTTCTGGCGTGTGACCTTCCCACTGCTCATGCCGACTACCTTGTTCGTGCTGATTAACGCGGTGATCAACGCCTTCCGCCTGATCGACCACATCGTCGTGATGACGCGCGGCGGACCCGACAACGCCAGCTCGCTGCTGTTGTTCTACATCTACGAGACCGGCTTCAAGTACTGGGACGTCAGCTACGCCGCCGCGCTCACAGTGGTCCTGCTGGCCGTGCTGGCCCTGCTGGCGCTGCTGCAGTTCGGCCTGCTTGAGCGCCGCACCCACTACCAATGACGCACGCCGCATGCTGAACCCTGGTCGCACAGACACCTCCCTGAACACCTGTGGTGCGTGGATGCTGGCTCTGCTGTGGCTGTTGCCATTGTTCTACGCGGTCTGGTCCGCGTTTCACGCCACCGAATTCTCGGCCAGATTTGACCCGCTGACACCGCTCACGATGGACAACTTCCGCGCGGCCTGGGCTGCTGCGCCGTTCCCGCGCTACTTCCTCAACACCTTCGCGCTGGTGAGCAGCATCCTTGTCGGTCAGCTGGTCCTGTGCACGCTGGCGGCCTATGCCTTCGCACGGTTCGCGTTTCCGGGCCGCGACATCGCCTTTGCCCTGGTGCTGGTGCAACTCATGGTGATGCCGGACGTGGTGCTGGTGGAGAACTACCGCACCCTGCACCAGCTCGGGCTCATGGACACGCTGAGCGCCATGGCCTTGCCCTACATGGCGTCGGCTTTTGGCATCTTCCTGCTGCGCCAAACCTTCAAGACTGTTCCCAAGGAGCTCGAAGAGGCCGCGCGTGTTGAAGGTTGTGGGGCCATGGGGGTGCTGTGGCGCGTGTACATCCCGCTCGCCAAACCGGTTTATCTGGCCTATGCGCTGGTGTCCGTGAGCTACCACTGGAACAACTTTCTCTGGCCATTGGTGATCTCCAACTCGGTGGAGACCCGTCCCTTGACGGTGGGGCTGTCGGTGTTTGCCGGCACGGATCAGGGCATCGACTGGGCCATCATCAACGCGGCCACGCTGATCTCCAGCGCGCCACTGTTGGTGGCGTTCCTGCTTTTTCAGCGGTATTTCGTGCAGAGTTTCCTGCGTGCAGGGATACGCTGACGGTTCATATAAACCCACTTGAGCCAGCTTTCCGCCCGTTGCAGTCTTGATTCAAGTCAGCTTATGTGAAAAGGTCCCCCGGCTCGATGACTGTCGGCACAACAAGCGCCTGACCCGGCTGAACCACCGGGGACGCATCAAGGTCAACACGCAGTGGAACCTGTACTGCATGGTGCATAACATCGAGAAGCTGGCGAAGACGAGCCTGGGACAGCAGCGGGGCAGATAAGGTGGCACTAGGGACAAGCGGGCGTCCATTGATGACAAAAGTGGGTGAAATTGCGCCACACTTTGGGTATGAACAAAAAATTCCCGTCCGTCGATCAGCGCAGTGCGCAAAGCGCTGTAGGTGCTTGCGCAAAATGGATTTTTTTACGGCCTCGTTAGGTGGCAGAACAAACAATGTCGCAAGCACGTATTCTTTTAGAGCACTTCAAGGCCGATTTCTTGCAGGGTCTCGCTATCCGGGATGAGCGGGTTCTAGAGTCGCTGGAACGTGCTCATGGTAGTGCAACATTCGTTCTGTA
The DNA here is from genome assembly GCF_041689105.1 of Polaromonas sp. Classification (GTDB taxonomy): domain Bacteria; phylum Pseudomonadota; class Gammaproteobacteria; order Burkholderiales; family Burkholderiaceae_C; genus Polaromonas. The sequence continues at coordinate 32,152 of NZ_JBDNGU010000115.1, forward strand.
ATTTCCCCGACCATGGAAACTGAACCTGTTTGGAAGTTTCTGGTTTTGGGATTTTTTAATCAGGCCCCTGCCAGGCCGCCGGAGGCCCCCCCCCCCGACAGCAACTGGCAAACCTGGAACAACAGAGAGTACGAATTTCACATGGCCCAAAGAACCCAACTTGACGACAGCGGCCACCCGCTGCACGAAGCTTATGCCTGCCTGCTTGCCAATGGCCTGGACGGCGCCG
>NZ_JBDNGU010000116.1:0-56896 GCF_041689105.1 Polaromonas sp.
GCCCGGTTAACCTCGCGCGAGTTGTTCTGGCCCTTGGTGCGAATCCCATCAATGATGGCGCGATCTTCATCGCTCAAGTGCAGTTCGGTCTGACGCATGATTACATCTCCGCATGCCATATGGCCATAACAGGAGTTTAATCATGTTTCGTTATTTATGTGTCGGGATACTAGGCAGCGCTCTCCAGCGCTGCAATGTCGTCTGACAGGTGAATGGGCAGGTAGCACAGTACCTCGATGCCCGTATCTGCAAACACGCTGCGCCGGTCTCGCTCGGCACACAGCTCCCGCATGACTGCGTCTCGCTGTTGCAGCAACAGCAGAATGTGGCCGTGGTACAGCGTTAGCAGGGCGCGTAGAAACATATTAATATCCCGCTCGCCGCGCCGGCCTTTGATGACAAAGGCGGTCAACCCTTTCTCGCAGGCGGCATAGTTCAGCCATGGCCCTTTGGTTACCCATCGGTTGGTGGCAAAAAAGCCCGTCGGCAGGCCCTGTGCATCCATGGAAATGGCCACAATGTGCGCTGGGCCGGGAGGGTATTTGGGATTTCTGCGCGTAAGCCCCAGAGTGTCCGGGTGCACGAACACATGAAAGTGACCGTGCTCTTGAACTGGGCGCTTTTCACTCTCATGCGCATGAAAATAATATTGGGATGCGCTGGCGTTGTCGCGCACATCTTGGTCAGGGTAGTGATCCCACTCACTGAGCACGGCATCGCCCACCACGTGCTGTACGACCTGTGTTCCCCGTGCGCTCAAGTTGCTCATGCTGCCAATCAGTGCTGTTGCGGCACGCAGGCGTGCGGCGTGCGGCAATTCCAGCGTATGCAAGGTGCCTGGCGTGGGCTTGACAAGAAGAGGGATATTCATAAGACAGCATGCGAAGCGGCTGCCACGGCGCAACGCGTGCCGTGGCAAACCGCTAGGGATATTTACTTCTTGGCGGCGCAGCAAGCTGATTTGGCAGCAGCGCAGCCCTTTTTAGCAGCGCAGCAGCCTTTCTTGGCGGTGTTCTTCTTTGCGGCACAGCAGCCCTTCTTGGCACCGCAGCAGCCTTTTTTGCCTGCACAAGCCGACTTGGGTGCGCCTGATGCGGCAGCGCACTGGGCAAAGGCAGGTGCTGCAGATACAGCTGCGGCGGCCACCAAGGATGCACCTACGATGTTTTTCAGGGAAGTAGACAAGGAATTGGATTTCATTGGAATCTCCGGAGATGAGAAAGCGCCTGTAGCCTGGCAAAAAGTGCTTATGTTCAAGCGCTACGACACAAATTCGCCCGGGAATGGTGAAAAGTTACAGTTCGGCAAAAGAAGTAGGTTTGGATGCTCATGCGGGCTTCGCGGTTTTTGACTTACTGCCGACTTCTTTGCGAACGAACTCGATAGCCGTGGCTTACCCGACGCACGGCACTCGTCTGCCGTGGTGGGCACCGCGCTCAACCTGATCAACCAAAGTGAGGTCGTCCTGGCGGGCCATGCACCCTCATGGATCCATGTGACGCTGAACTACTTGGTGCCATATCTCGTAGCCAGCTACAGCGCAGCCAAAAACGAAGTCGGAAGAAGCCAACGAAGCGGTAGCGACCCCAGTGGTCAGCGGTAAACCGTCTCAGCGGCGGACATCGTTCAGGGACCAGTCGTAGTCGAGGAACGAGATGTCGAAGCGCCCGCTGCGGATGCGTTCCCGGCCCGACGGGGAGTCCGACAACAGTCCGGCATGCAGACCTGCAAAGGCCTGCAATGAAGCGATGCCCCGGTCGCCCCGTTTGAAGTCATCGCCGTACCAATCAAAGATACGCGACAGCAGAAGCCGTCCCCCGGCTTCGTCAAACCGATTGCGTGTGCGGTCGGACATGAAGCGGGTCGTCTGTTCATCCAGTTGCGCGTCGAGGCGCGTTGCCAAAAACGCTTCCTCCCGCAACATGGGGCACCCGATGGACGCGCAGTTCACGGCGAAATGCACCCTCGGGTCGTCGTAGACACCACGCTTGCGCAGCATGGCGTGTTCGATGTCGTCGATTGAGACCTTGCCGCCGAGCAAGGGAATCCATTTCGGCTTCCACGGGCTTGACAGCAAGCTGCCCAGGTCCTTGATGGATGTCAAGTCCGGGTACCTGGTCAGAATCAATTCGACTGTGAACGCGTTGTAGGCGTTGATCAGAAACGCCTGACGCTGCGGCACAGAAAATGTCACGAATGCTTGGTCGGTGACGGCCGACAGTGTGGACAAGTAAGCCTTGAGTGTATTTCGATCCGCGGCGAATCCCCCGTAGCGAACCTGCGACGCCTGGCCTCCCCTCAACAGCACCACATGGCGTTTGAGCAAGCCCGACCAGATGAGGTGCGCGTGGTCGAACGTCGCAGCGTGGCTGCGCCCCAGGGGCCAAGCAACCGGGACACACGCAGCGGCGGTGAGCAGGAAGTCGCGTCGCCGGGTGGTCATACCCGCTCCCAGGTGTGATGGCACCCCTTCCCATTGCAGTAGTTTCTTCGGCGCATGGCTACAGGAGCGCTGTTCGCGGTTGAGGGTTGCATCGGAGTTCCTTGACAGTCAATGGGGTGGGGAGTACCCCTCTCTTACGATCCGAAGGGTCGTTCGGTTACAGATGATGCAGAATTCGGGGGTCGACGATGCCCTTGACCGGCACTTGTTGGTACATTCACCGGTCCGTGTAACTAAACCAGCCGCTTCAACGAAATGCCCTTAGAGACAGGTCCCAACGACTTCGAAGCGAGTCTGAAACCGCTCTGGATGCGTGCGCAGCAGGGCGACGAGGCGGCGTACCGTGAGGCGCTGGAGAAGATCGCGTCGCGCATCAGGGGTTTTCTACGGTGGCGCATGCAGTCAATGCCGGATGAGATCGAGGATCTGGTGCAGGAAACGCTTCTGGCGTTGCACCTGCAGCGCGGCACGTTTGATCCAGGTTTGCCGGTCAGCGCCTGGGTCACGGCGATCGCCCGGCACAAGCTGGTCGATCTCTGGAGGCGGCGTGGTCGGCGCGACAACCTGCATGCTGCGCTGGACGATGTTGACGAGTCGCTGATGGCAGCCGAGCCGGTCGAAGAAGGTGCCCAGCGCGATCTCGACAGGCTTCTGCGGGAGTTGCCGGATGTCCAGCGGCAAGCCATCGTGCTGACGAAGATCGAAGGTTTGTCGGTCTCCGAGGCCTCGTTGCGGACCGGCATTTCCGAGTCGGCGATCAAGGTTCAGGTGCACAGGGGGTTGAAGCGGCTTGCGCAATGGGTGAAGGACACAGGATCATGAAAACACAATTGCTTATCAACATGTTGGCCAAGGGCGCCGGGCCTGCACCTCGGGCGCCGGTGCTGCAGCGCATGGCCCCGGCGGTGGCGCTGGGGTTGTTCATCAGCGCCCTGTTCGCCCTGATGAGCATGGGGGCTATCCCTGCAGCCATGTACGAGACGCCAGCGCCCTGGATGAAACTGATCTACGGAGCCAGCCTGGCGCTGGCTGCGGGCTGGTCGACGGCCCGACTCTCACGCCCGGTGGCGCGCACGCAGTGGCCATTGCGGGCAGTTCTGACTGTCTTTGCAACGATGCTGGCCCTGGGTGCGCTCACGCTGGTGACCAGCGCGCCAGATCAGCGCATGGCGGCATTGCTCGGGGAAACCTGGCTCACCTGCCCCAGAGACGTGGTGGTGCTGTCGCTGCCGGCGCTGGCTGGAGCCCTCTGGGCAGTGCGCGGCCTGGCGCCCACCCAACTCAGGGCTGCCGGCTTCAACGCAGGTTTGATGGCCGGTGCGCTGGGTGCCATGGGTTACGCCTTGGTGTGCCCCGAAGTATCGGCCGCGTTCGTGGCGGTCTGGTATTCACTCGGCATCCTGCTCACAGGCTTGCTGGGCGCTTTCCTTGGGCCTCGACTGCTCAGGTGGTGAGGCCGCTGTGGCCCCGACATTTTTTTGGCGTGATGTAACCGGTTGGGGATCGCGGACGATTAGAGAAGGTCACACGCCCTTCAATCATGTATACACCCCATGCACGCCACCCTGCTCATCGGCACCGACTTTCCTGCCATCCAGCGCCAAAGCCTGAGCACGCTGCAAGTCAATCTGGGCTACCGCTGCAACCAGTCCTGTCTGCATTGCCATGTCAATGCCGGTCCTACCCGCAAGGAAATGATGGACGGAGACACGGTGGATATGGCGATCGAGGTTCTGCAGGCGCGGCGCATTTCCACATTGGACCTCACCGGCGGCGCACCGGAACTCAGCGACCATTTCAGGCGGCTGGTGGTAGCCGCCCGAGCTCTGGGCATTGAGGTGATTGATCGCTGCAACCTGACCATCCTCCGCGAGCCCGGTCAGGGCGACCTGGCCACCTTCCTGGCCGAACAGGGTGTGCAGGTGGTGGCCTCCATGCCCTGTTACTCCCCGGCCAACGTGGACCGCCAGCGAGGCGATGGCGTGTTCGATCTCAGCATCACCGGATTGCAGCAACTCAACGCCCTGGGTTACGGGGTGGAAGGAAGCGGGCTCTCGCTGGATTTGGTCTACAACCCCCAGGGGGCGTCACTTCCCCCGCCTCAGGGTGCGCTAGAGGCCGATTACAAACGCGAGTTGCTCCAGCATTTCGGCATCCGCTTTAACCACCTCTTTGCGCTGACCAACATGCCCGTGCAGCGTTTCGGAAGCACCCTGGTATCCAAAGGCACTTTCGGCAGCTACATGCAACTGCTTCGCAATGCTTTCCAAGCCGAAAATCTGGACACGGTGATGTGCCGCGCCATGATCAGTGTGGACTGGCAGGGCGACCTTTACGATTGTGATTTCAACCAGATGCTGGGGTTGCCGGCCCGACTGGGCAAGGTGTACCGTCCGCATCTTCGGGACCTGCTTCAGGCAGACCCCCAAAGGCGAATCGATCCGGATCGCCGACCACTGCTACGGTTGCACCGCGGGACAAGGCAGCAGTTGTGGCGGTGCGCTGAAGCCCGCCGCGCCGCAGGAGGCGGTGCTGAAGTTCGCCCCGGCCGGCGTGCTCTGATGCGGTTCGCGCGCAAGCCGATGCTTTGGATCGCCGCTTCAAACTGGGGCAGCTATCCGACCCTTTCCTCCCACTCCTCATAAAAGAAATCTCGCATGAACCGCTCCCGCCGCCACCTCCTGACCTGCGCCACTGGCACGGCCGCCGCCCTCGCCCTCCCCATGATGGCCCGGGCGCAGGGTGCACCGCTGAAGTTTGGCGTCGGCATGTTCCAGCCTGACCGCGAGAAGAACGACGCCACCTACCGGCCGTTGGCGCAGCACCTGTCGCAACGGCTGGGCCGCCCGGTCGAACTGCGCACGGTGGACAGCTGGGAGGGCCTGGCCAAAAGCCTGGCCAATGGGGAAACCGATATTGCCTTGATGGGACCGTGGGGCTACGTGCTGGCCAACCACTTTGCCAACGCGCAAGTGGTGTCCACCATCCTCTACCAGGGCAAGCCGGAATACTTTGCGATGATCGTCACGCACCCGGATTCTGGTTTGAACAGCATCCAGGACCTGACCGGCCCCAAGGGCAAGGGACGCAGCTTCGCGTTTGGCGACAAGGGCTCAACCTCGGGTTACCTGATCCCCCGGCACTTCTTCATGCAGCAGGGCATCGACCCCGAAAAGCACTTCGGCCGGGTGGTTTACACCAAGCACCAGGCGATTCAGACCCAGGTAACCGCTGGGCAGATCGACGCCGGCGCCGACTACAACCGCAACCGTACCGCGATGATCGACCAGGGGTTGATTCGCGCCGACCGCAGCAAGATCATCTGGGAGTCTTCGCCGCTGCCCAATGACGCCGTGGCCGTCAACGAGGCGCTGTTCAAGGACAAGGCCTTCGTGCGACGGCTGCGAGCCGCGCTGGTCGAGGTGGGGCCGCTGCTCAAGGCACAGGCCACACTGCTGCCCGCCAACTACACCGGCTTCGTCGACACCGATAACACCTTCTACAAGCCGATCCGCGACGCTGGCCTGGCCACCGGTACGCTGGCCGCCAGGTGAGCGGGCGTTGAGTGCGGTGCTGACATCGGCAAGCGCCCCGGCGGCACGCGGGCGCCTCGGCTTCCTGGCGCTGGCTGCGGTGTACGCCGCCCTGGTGCTGGGCTGCCTGTGGACGTTGGCGGCGGCTGGCGACCTGTCCCTCGGGCGCAACCCCTGGGACAACCTCCTGAAATCCGTGGCCGACTTTTCGCGGCCAAGCTTTCTTGACGTGTGGTTTGGCCCCGAGCGCCTGGAGTATCGCAGCGACGACGGCACGGTGCTGCGCGTGGAAAACCGCCGCGAGGTGGAGGCGAACTTTCTCGCCGGTTTGGCCCGCGCCACCTGGACCACCTTCCAGATCGCGACGCTGGGCTCCTTATTGGCGGCGGTGCTGGCCCTTCCGTTATCCATGGCCGTGGCGCGCAACCTGCGCGCACCGCGCCCGGTTGCATGGGCGGCCAAGGGCGTGCTTGACGTGGCGCGCTCCATCCACACGCTGGTGTTCGGGCTGGTGCTGGTCGGCATCGTTGGACTCGGCCCGACCGCCGGCATCTTGGCAATTGCGCTGCACTCGATGGGCACCTACGGCAAGCTGTTCGGCGAGAGCATCGAGGCGCTCGACATGGGCTCGATTGATGCCGTGCGAGCGACCGGGGCGTCCCCGGCGCAGGTTTTCTTCCACGGTGTCTGGCCGTCGGTGCTGCCGCAGTTCGTCAGCCACCACCTGTACGTGTGGGAGTTCAACATCCGCGACTCGACCATCCTGGGCCTGATCGGCGCCGGCGGCCTCGGGCTGCTGATCAGCGAGGCAGTGAGCCTGTTCCAGTGGAGCCGGCTGGCGACGATCCTGCTGGTGGTGGTGGCGCTGGTGATGGCCTTCGACACCCTGTCGCGCCGCATCCGGAAGGCGCTGCAGTGAGCAGTTCGATGCCGCTGCCGCAAAACGACGGCCCCCTCGCGGTCCTGCTCGAACAGGTGCGGGTGGAGGTCGCCGGCCGTACGTTGCTGAGCGTGCCGAGACTGGAGGTGCGGCACGGCGAGCGCGTGGCCATCGTCGGCCCGAACGGTGCCGGCAAAAGCACGTTGCTGCGGCTGCTGGCCGGCCTGATGGATGCCACAGCCGGCGAGGTCCGCGTGCTCGGGCGTCCGGCGCATGACCTGGCGCGGCAGGAGATCGGTCTGCTGATGCAGGGCTTGCACCTGGTGCCACGGCTCAGCGCCCGCGAAAACGTCATCATCGGCGCACTGGCGCGGCTGCATGGCACCGACGCCTGGCGCAGCTGGCTGCGCCTGTACCCCCCGGCGCTGGTGCGCGAGGCCGACCTGGCGCTGGCGGCGCTTGCGCTGGGCGAGCGGGCCGACATGCGGGCCGATCGCCTGTCGGGCGGTGAACGGCAGAAAGTCGCGCTGGCGCGCCTGCAATTGCAACGGCCACGGCTGGTGCTTGCCGACGAGCCGACTTCGGCGCTGGACCCGAGCGCCACGCGCCAGGTCTGCGACGCGCTGCGGGCGCTCGCCGAGCCGGCAGGCCGCACGCTCGTGAGTGTGGTCCACGACCCCGAACTGCTGCCCCTGCTGGCCACACGCGTGATCGGCATCGCCGCTGGCGAGCTACAGTGGGACGTGGCCATCGGCGACTTGAACCCCGACCGGCTGCAGCAGCTGTACCGGTCGCGCTCCGGCGCATCCGGTAAAGGCCCGCGCACCAGCGGCGCGCTGCATGCTGGCACCCGACCCATAAACCTGGTCCCATCACCCCACTTCAGGAGATCGACATGACCCCTATTCGCATGAGCTCGCTGCTTGCAACACTGGCCTTGCTGGCCGGCTGTGGTGCCATGGGTCGGCACCACCCCGGCATGCAGGGTGCGCACGGCCTGGTGGCCGTGAAAAGCCCGCACAGCCAGACCGAGACGTTGAGCCGCCTGGAAGCCCAGGTGCGCCTGCGGTCTCTCAACGTCGTGGCGCGCATTGACCACGCGGCGGCGGCCCAGCGCATCGACCAGACGCTGCGCCCCAACGAGGTGGTGATCTTCGGCAACCCGCAGGCCGGCACGCCGCTGATGCAGTGCGCGCCCACCGTCGGCATCGACCTGCCGATGAAGGCCCTGGTCTGGACTGACGCTGCGGGGCAGGTCTGGCTCGGCTACAACGATCCAGTGTGGCTGGTGCACCGGCACGGCGTTTCTGACTGCCCCGCCGCCGGGAACGTGCGCAAGGCACTCGCCGCGGTGGCCGAAGCGACGGTAGGGCGATGAACGCCCGGCTCGACCCATCGGCGGCCGCGTCCCAAGGCGACGCGCCGGGACGCAGTTGCCCGCTGCACTACCGATACGCGCCCGAGTCGTTCGCGCGCCCGGCCGACGTGCCCTCCGCTGACGTGCTTTACGTGGTGGGGGGCCTCTACGGCAACGAGCTTGCACTGGACCGCGTGCTGGAACTGTTCTCGGCCGAACGCGGGCGCGCCAGGCTGGTCTTCAACGGCGACTTTCACTGGTTCGATACCGATCCCGAGGTCTTCGCGCGGGTGCAGCGCCAGGTGCTGGCCCACACCGCCCTGCGCGGCAACGTGGAAACCGAACTGGCCGCCGAGCCCGCAGGCGAGGACGACGACGCCGGTTGCGGCTGCGCCTACCCCGATTGGGTCGGCGATGCCGTGGTGGAGCGCTCCAATCGCATCCTGCGGTGCCTGCGCGCGGCTGCCACGCCCACCCAGCGCGCCGAACTGGCCGCCCTGCCGATGACGCTGCGCACCGATGTCGGCGACTTCAAGCTCGGCATCGTGCATGGCGACGCGCAGTCTCTGGCCGGCTGGGGCTTCGCCCAGGAACACCTTCGCGAGGCCCCGCACCGCGACACGGTGCGGGGCTGGTTTGAGCAGGCCAGGGTCGATGCGTTCGCCAGCACCCACACCTGCCTGCCGGTATTCCAGCGCCTGAGCAATGCGGGCGGCGCATCGACGCGATGGGTCTTCAACAACGGTGCGGCCGGCATGCCCAACTTCAACGGTGACGCCGCCGGTCTGCTGACCCGCATCGCCCTGGACTCTTTCGACGGCCCGCAGCGCCGCTTCGGCGTGCGTCAGGGCCAGGTCTTCATCGACGCGATCGCCATCGAAACCGATGCCGCCGCGGCGCAGGCCCGCTTCCTGCGCCAATGGGCCGAAGGCAGCGACGCGCACGCGTCCTATTTCCAGCGTATCGCCCACGGCCCCAGCTACCGTGTCAACGAAGCCATCCGGCTCGAGGAGTGAACGACATGCTGGCCATCCCTGGAGGCATCGAAATCCATGACCTGAACGGCCTGGACATCGAGGAGCGCATCAGCGCCGACAGCGGCATGGGCTGGATGATGGGTGGGCTCTTGGTGATCGTGTTGCAGGACCTGAAGATCGCCGGGCTGATCAATTACCTGCGCCGGTGAAACCATGTCGCGCACTGCCCATGTCCCTCTGGCCTCCACCGCCCCGGCTGGGCCGCAGGTCGGCAAGCGGGCGTTGCTCGTGCTGGGGCTGGCGGGCGCCACGGGTCTGGCGATCAGCCAGTCCGCGAGTCGGCCGGATCCGGCCCGGTTCAACGGCTTCGACCTGTCGGGTGCCCTGATCCCGGTGGACGCCATCGAACGCGGCGGGCCGCCGCGCGACGGCATCCCGGCCATCGACACGCCGCGCTTCGTGCCGGCGTCGCGCAGTTCGCTGCGCGACGCCGATCGGGTCCTGGGGCTGAGCCACAAGGGCGTGGTCCGCGCCTACCCGGTGCGCATCCTGAACTGGCACGAGGTGGTGAACGACCAGCCCGCCGGCGATGTCATCGCGGTGACGTATTGCCCCCTGTGCGGAACCGGCATGGCCTTCGACGCCAGATTGCAGAGTCCTGCGGGGGCGCGTGAGCTGTCGTTCGGTATCTCGGGCTTGCTCTTCAACAGCGACGTGCTGCTGTACGACCGCGGGACCCAGTCCCTCTGGTCGCAGCTGCGTCAGCAGGCGATTTCGGGGCCACTGAAGGGCACTCAGCTGAAGGCGGTGCCGCTCGAGCACACCACCTGGAGCGATTGGCGACGCCGCTTTCCTGCCACCGAGGTGCTTTCTTTCGCGACCGGCTTTGCGCGCGACTATGGCCGCGACCCTTACGCCGGTTACGAGAACGTGAATCGGCTGATGTTCCAGGTGCAGCACCACGACGCGCGGCTGGGGCTGAAGGAGTGGGTGCTCGGGCTCTCCGTCGGCACCGCGCGCAAGGCCTACCCGTTCAGCACGCTAGCCGCCCGGGTGGGCAAGGACGGCGTGCTGGAGGACCGCCTCGGTGGTCAGGTGGTGCGCATCCGCTACGACGCGCAACACCGCACCGCACGTGCCGAGGACGGCGCAGGCAAGCCCCTGCCGTCCGTGCTGGTGTTCTGGTTCGCCTGGGTGGCGTTCCATCCTCAGACCGAGTTGCTGACATGAAAGTCCACCCCCGAAGCGCCTGCGGCGCCCGGAGCCGCGGCTCTTAGCCCCTCAAGGGGGGCGAATACCGCGGCTCCAGATCGACCTGCGCAGATCTGGACGGGTCGAGCGGTGTCTGCCTCTGGCAGACACGCGGCCTCCTGCAAGGCCCACCAGCGGCCCGGCAAAGCCGGTACTGCGGTGACTGGCGCCCGGGCCTTGCGGTTTCATGCGCCGCAGGTGGCGCGTAACGCCATGGGAAACCGGGATGGAGGTCGGAACGTCCCTGCGTGACATGGGTGCGTTCGAGTGAACTGACACTCACGCGATCCGCAGCGCTCGATCCACTGACAGCCTGGCCGCGCCTCGACCCGCCAGATACGCCAGCAGCGCCGCCCAGGACAGGTGCGTAGCCCAGGCATCCGGGTACACGAACACCTGGATCACCAGCGTCATCCCGAGCAAGCCCAGGGCCGCGAGCCGCGTGCCCAGGCCGAGCACCAGCAGCAGCGGCAGCAGGTGTTCGGCATACGCGGCAAGGTGCGCAGCCAGCTCGGGGGACAGCACGGGCAGCTTGTACTCAGTACGAAATAATTCGATGGCGCCGGGCGTCACCTGAAGCAGCCCCTCCACCTTGGTGCGGCCAGACTGGAAGAAGATCGCCGCTACCGAAAGGCGAGCCGCCAGCGCCAGCGCGTCATGCGGCACCAGCCGGGCGAGCAGCCCGGCGGCGGCGTTCCAGCGCCGGCGCCAATCGTGAGGGGCCGTGTCGGCAGGGGAATCGGTCGGCGGGTCTAGGGGCGAAGTTGTCATCGGAACTGTCCAGGTAAATGGGCAGAAGCACTGGTGAATGTGCCGGCGAGCAGCAGCTCGCCAAGCAATGCTGCCAGGTCGGTTTCGGGGTCGGTCTGCAGGGCGGCTGTCGCAGCGGCAGCTACCGTTTCTCCGCCCGCACAGGCGTCCAGAAAGGCGCAACGGGCCTGTGACAAGGGCTGCCAGCGCACGGCACCGGCCGGGCGCACCAGCAACAGGCCTTCGGCCTGCCACGGCAGTTCCTCGCCTTCGTTTTCCTGGGTGCGGCTGCGCGACCAGAGCGTGGGCACCGGCTGGTGCGCAAACCACGCCCAACGCGCGGACGGGTGTGGCTGCAGCACCTGCGCGGCCAGTTGCTCCGGGCTGAACTGCGCAAGCACCGCAGCATCGAGCGCAGGCGCATCCGTCGCGGTATGCGATGCCCGCCACAACACGTCGAGCTGGGCCACACCTTCCAGGTATTCCAGCTGCGCCGCCGTGGGAATGCCCGCCAGGAAAGCGGGGAAGTCTGCGTCACCGTAGCGCAACAGGCAGGCATCGGTGGGCGGGTATTCCAGCGCGAAAGTGCGGGCAGCGTCGCGAAACCACGCCTGACCGACGAGCCGTGCGACGGCCGGGAAATTCCCTTCCAGCGCGTCAACGCAGCCCTTGATGACCGTGTTGCGGTACACCGAGAACGCCGGCTGTTCGGCCAACGCGCGCAGTGCCGTGCTGTCCGGTGCCACGGCCCCTAGCAACACACGCACGAGTTCCGCTTGCGTGGTCATGCAGCCGTGGTCTCAATCAATGGCACGCGCTGTGTTCCGGCCTCCAGGACGGTCTGCGCCAGCTCGCGCTCGGCCATCAGTTCTGCGAAGGCCGGCACGTTGCCATCGCGCTCGATGAGGCTGGGCCGTGGCCCGGCGCGCTGCACGAAGTGTTCAAAGAGCTGCCACACCGCAGGCGCGACTGGCGCATCGTGAGAGTCGATCAGCAAGGCGGCGCCCAGCGCCGGGTCGCTGCTGTGCCCGGCCAGGTGCAGCTGGCTCACCAGATCGGCCGGCACGCGATCAATCCATGCCGCTGCGTCATAACCCAAATTGTTGGCCGACAGGTAGACGTTGTTCAGGTCCAGCAGCAGCGTGCAGCCTGTGCGCTCGGCGAGCTCCACGATGAAGTCGATCTCGTCCCATTCGTGCGCCAAGGCGAGGTAGTGCGACGGGTTCTCGACTGCGATCGGCCGGCCCAGGGCCTCCTGGGTTTGTTCAATGCGGTCGCACAGCCGGTGCAGCGTCGCAGTGGTGCGTTCGAACGGCAGCAGGTCCGGCAGATAGTGCCCGCCGGCGCGAGACCAGGCCAGGTGCTCCGACACCAGCGATGGCTCCAGGCGCCGCACCAGTCCGGCCAGCGCCTTCAGGTGCGCCGCGTCGAGCGGATCCTCCCCGGCCAGCGACAGTGACACACCATGCAGGGATAGCGGGTGCTGCTCCCGTATGGCGTCCATCCATGCCAGCCGCGGCCCGCCAGCGACCAGGTAGTTCTCGGCGTGCACCTCGAACCACAAGCCAGTCGCGCGCGTCTGCAAGGCCTCTTCGAAATGCTCTGGCTTGAGGCCAAGGCCGGCGGCAAGCATGGCTGGTTTAGGCCTTGATAACGCTGAGCGAGCCGGTTCCTTTGGGCGTCTTGATCGTCGCGCAGGTGCCGGCCGGCACGTTTTTCCAGGCGTTGCCCTGGTGGTCCACCTTGGAGGTGCCAGCGCAGGTGGTGCCGGGGCCGGCAGCGCAGTCGTTCTTGCCGGCCAGGGATACGCCGTAGCACTTCTCCATGGCGTGGGCCTTAGCAACAGGGGCGTTGTTCTGTGCCAGCGCGGCACCGGAGAGGAGCGCGCTCAGAGCCAGCGCGGACAGGGCGATATTGCGAGTGATCATGTGAGTTCCTTCAAGGGTTGCGGGACGACCCGGCGGTTGCCGCAGTCTTTTGGTAGTCGGCCCAGCACGGCCGCCGGTTACACCCACGCGCCACTTTGCGCAAAAAATTTATCGCGCGAGCGCAAGAACAAAGGACCGATCCTGATGGAACCATTCCACAATCTCCATTGACTGACTCTGGAGCATCAGGAGCTGTACGCATGACCATCAACACCTCTCGCCGCCAGGCACTGGCAATTTCCGCAGCAATGGCGTTCCACCTCGCCAGCCCGAGGGCGTTCGCGACAAGCGCGCAGAAGCACTCACTTTCCGGCTTCGACTTATCGGGTAAACCAGTACATCTTCAGGATTTTTCCGGAAAGGTGGTGATGGTCTCTTTCGTCACCGGAGATTGCGCAGTATGCGCCGGCGAACTAAGACTGATGCGGGAGTTCTACAGCGCCAATCAGTCGCGCGGTTTCGTACAACTGGCCGTCTCGCTTGATCGGCGACCGCGGGACTACCGGCAACTCGCAGAGTTCATGATCACGGGTGCACCGGCTCCGCAAAGATTTCCAATGGTGTGGCGGCTCCACGCGAACCATCAGGACAGCTTCGGCCCGATGTCCCGAACGCCCACACACGTGATACTGGATCGGCAAGCAACCGAGTTCCGCCGCCGTGAAGGAGGTATGCAGTCTGGCGATTGGGACGAATTGTGGAGTCTGATGGGATGAAATTGAAATATTGAACGCCGGATTGGCTCGATTACATGTGGGTGCCACGGGCATTGAGCGCGGTCATGATCGGGCAGGCGCCCTTTGCGTCGGTATCGCCACAAGCCTCAACCAGCCGCGCCAGCGTGGCTTCCAGATCGGCCATCCCGGCGAGCCGCTGCCGCACGTCTGAAAGCCGCTCCTGCGCCAGCGTCCGGGCGCCGGTACAGCTCGTGTCCGACTCCAGCCGAAGCAGATCCGCAATTTCCTTCAAGCTGAAGCCTAGCCGTTGCGCGCGCCGAATGAATCGCAGTCGAGCTAACTCGGCTTGACCATACCGCCGGATGCCCCAGAAATGTGATGGTGCTGTCGCTGCCAGCGCTGGCTGGTGCCCTCTGGGCAGTGCGCGGCCTGGTGCCCACCCAACTCAGGGCTGCCGGCTTCAATGCAGGTTTGATGGCCGGTGCGCTGGGTGCCATGGGTTACGCCCTGGTGTGCCCCGAGGTATCGGCCACGTTCGTGGCGGTCTGGTATTCGCTCGGCATCCTGCTCACGGGCTTGCTGGGTACCTTCCTGGGGCCTCGACTGCTCAGGTGGTGAGGCCGCTGTCGCGACGACCTGTTTTGGCGTGATGTAACCGGTTGGGGGTCGCGGACGATGAGAGAAGGTCATGCCCAGCACCTTGGCCACCGCCTGTCCAGCCTTGACCAGCCGCACAGCCTCCAGCTTGAACTCCAGGGTGTATTTTCCCCGGGGCTGTCCGTCTTTTCCGCTACCCATTTTCTTCTCTCCATTGCAGGATTTTTTCCATCGGCTATGGAGTACGTTTTTCGGAGGCAAGATCAGGGCTCGATGATCAATCGTTCCGTAGCCGCTGCGTGCGTTGCCGTACCGACAACCCACGCAGGTCCGGCGTAGGCTAAGGTTTAACCGGAGACTGGTCTGTGCAGCCGGCTCCTCTCACAGCAATGCAAAACGGAAAACCTGCATGAAAAAATCCATCACGCGTGCGCTTGCGCTGCTTGCGCTGCTGGCACCGATCGGCGCCTGGTCGCAGCTCTCGAGCAGCCCGATCCCCAATTTCACGGCGACCGCGCTAACTGGTGAAAAAGTCAGCGCCGCCCAGTTGATCGGCAAGCCGACGATCCTGATCGTCACGCCGAGCACGGATGCCGCAAAGGACACCCGCTTGTGGGCCGAAGCGCTGCGCAAGAACGTCGAACAGAGCGAGGTGCGCATCCGAGACGTCCTCGCGATCGACCTGCCGTTCTTCATGAGCGAGCAAGACGCGATCGGCAGGGCCAAAGAAAAAATCCCGGCGCGCTACCATGACCTGACCTGGATCTTGAGCGAGTCGAACCTCGAAAGTGCGTTGAACATCCCGCGCGACAGTGCCAAGGCATTCGTATTCGTGCTGGACAAGCAAGGCAAGGTCATCGCGCGCGTCGAGGGCGGGCCAAACGACGCCAAACTCAGCGAGGTGGAAAAGGCGGTCCGCTCGACCAAGTAGCGCGGCACCCGCAAACCACGCTGAATCATTGAGGATTCCCGATGTATGCGACCGAACTTCTGGCCACACTGCACGACGCGCTATTCGACTGGCTCGTGCACGGACTTGGCAGTTTCAGCGGCTGGCAGATCGTCGCGGTCACGATTTTCCTGCACCGCAACCAGACGCTTGCCGAACTGATGGCGATGCGCGAACGACTGCGGCGGCTGCGGACGCTCTCCAGCGCGACCGGCGCGTCCGGCGAACAACTTGTGGCTGACCTGCAGGCCTGGCTGAAAACGGCCGAGGCAAACGGTGGCGCGACGCTCCACGAGTTCGCGGCGATGCGACGCGCGGTCCGCGCGTAAGATGCCGTGAACGCCTGAAAGCAAGGCTGGGACCGATGCAGGAGGACGAACAGCGCGCTTCTGTTCGAGAATTTACACTGTAGGGATGGCCCGCTTAGCGCCAGCATGGGCGCTTCGGGCGAGGCTGGCTGATTGAAGCGAGGCATTCATGAAAACTTTGCTCCTGAAGTATTGGTATGGACTTCGATCCAGTTTCTGGTTCGTGCCAACGGTCATGGCGTGCTTGGCCGTGGTGCTGGCCGTCTGCGCCGTCGAGCTTGACAAGGCCATTGTCGCCACGGCCATCGCTGGAGACTGGGTGCAGCGCCTGGGCTGGATCTATTCCGGTGGCGCCGAAGGTGCCAGCCTGCTGCTAGGCACCGTGGCCGGGTCGATGATCGCCATCGCCGGGACCGTGTTCTCGATGACGCTGGTAGCGCTGTCGCTCGCCTCGTCCCAGCTGGGCCCCCGTCTGCTGCGTAACTTCATGCGCGACACCGCCAACCAGGTGGTGCTGGGCACCTTCGTGGCCACGTTCTTGTACTGTCTGCTCGTGCTGCGCGCCGTCCGGCGCGCCGACGAGGTGGCCTTCGTGCCTCATCTCTCCGTCAGTATCGGCGTGTTGCTGGCCATTATCAGTATCGGGGTGCTGATCTACTTCATCCACCATGTCTCGGTCTCGATCCAGGCCGATGAGGTCGTGACACGGGTCGGCAGGGAACTCGCGGACGGGATCGACAGGCTGTTTCCGGGCCACCTCGGCAAGCCTGGGTCCGAAGTCTCGAAAGCGCCGAGCGACGCGGGCCTGCCAGCGGCGTTTGCACGCGAGGCCCGTCCTGTGGGCGCTCTAGCAGACGGCTATCTCCAACAGATCGATACCGAGGCCCTGATGGCGCTGGCCAGCCAGGAAGATCTGCTGCTTCGGCTGGAGCGCCGGCCCGGGCACTACCTCGTCAAGGGCCGGGCAATGGTGATGGTCTGGCCCGGGGACCGCGTCACCGAAACGCTGGTCGACAAGCTGAACGCCGCCTTCGTGCTCGGCAACCAGCGCACCGCCACCCAGGATATCGAGTTCTCCTTCCAGCAGTTGGTCGAGATCGCCGTGCGAGCGCTGTCCCCGGGCATCAACGACCCTTTCACGGCGATCGCCTGCGTGGATCGACTGGGATCGGGCCTGTGCCGACTGGCGCGACGCGACATGCCGTCAGCTCTGAGATTCGACCAGCACGGGAGGCTGCGGCTTGTGGCGCCGGAGCCCTCGTTTGCAGGGATCGCGGACGCGGCCTTCAACCAGATCAGGCAAAGCGCCCGATCAAACCCTGCCGTTGCGATCCGCATGCTCGATGCCATCACCCAGGTCGCAGGCCAGGTGCAACGCGCGCCGGACGCGGCCTGCCTCCAGCGCCATAGCGGCATGATCATCAGAGCGGCGCGGGAAGCTGTGCCGGAACCGGACGATCTGCTTGACGTCGAGGCGGCCTTCATGGCGGCGACACAGGCGCTGCGCGAGCCTCACGGTTGACGTAACAAAGAGTCTCGCAATCAACCACTCACTTCGGGCCGGGCGCCTGCGCCGCTTTCGCCGTCAGCAGAATGGCGATACCGATCGCCGCGGCCAGCAACGAACCGATCAGGACAGCGAGTTGGGCCTCGCGCTCGAAATGCGTGCCGGCAAACGCCAGACCGCTGATGAACAGCGCCATGGTGAAACCAATACCGGCCAGGAAGGCGGTGCCGATGAGGTGCCGCCAGGTCGACCCTTCGGGCAGTTCGGCCAGCCCGGTCTTCACGGCCAGCCAGCTGGCCAGGCCAATGCCTACGGGTTTGCCGAGCACGAGCCCGACCATGATGCCCGGCGGCACGGCGGTCGGCAGCGTGCCGGGCACCGCAGCATCAATCGCGACCCCGGCATTGAACAAACCGAATGCCGGCAGGATGCCGTAGGAGACCCATGGCTGCACCACATGCTCGAAACGCTGCAGCGGTGCGGTGCCGGCATCAAGGCTGCCCCCTGATCGCGCCGACGATGGCGACACAATCGGGATCCATCGCGTCGGGCTCTTTGTCCAGGGCCTTGGCTTCGATGTCGTCGGCGCTGCGGCGAATGACCTGCGCCAGTGCGTCCAGGAAGACCTTCAGCGCTTCGGGGATGCGCGAGCCCAGGGCAGCCAGCGCACCGAGCGCAAAGGCGATATCGGCCGCCATCGGGATGCCCCAACCCTTGGCGCCGGCGCCATTGAAGTTGAACCCGGCATAGATCAGCGCCGGGACCACCATGCCGCCGACAGCGGCCGCGATCGGAAGCATCGCCTTGCGTCGTTCGGCCAACTCACCGACCAGAAACTCGCGCTTGATCTCGAGCCCGACCCCGAAGAAGAAGATCGCCATGAGGCCGTCGTTGATCCAATGGCGAAGGTCCAGGCGCAAGGTCTGGTCGCCGATTGAAATGCCCAGCGGAACACCCAGCATTTGCTCGTAGGGCCACGCCCACGGCGAGTTGGCCCAGGCGAGTGCCAGGATGGCGCAGCCCAGCAGTACCAGGCCTCCGGAGGGCTGTTGTTGTGCGAACAGCTGGAACGGCCGCACCACGCGATCCCCTGCGCGCTCGGCTTTTGTGCGACCCAGCAACTCTTCGTCACGCGCCAGACCGCCCGATTTCATGGTTCGCAGGTGACGGGCACCGTGCCCGTGCGCCGTTTTTTAAGCGTAGATGGCGGGAGGTTCGCGTGTAGGGGAATCATCAGCACAGTTTGTCGCACCATGCGGCTGCAAGGTGGGTTACGGAACGCTCGAGTGTGTGCGCTGTCCTACAGACGCGGTCACTCGAGCTGGGCAAACTGGATGATCGTTCAGGACTGCGCGCGACATGAAGACTACTCACACCCCCGACACACGTTCCCAGGCGAGCCTGGCGCTGGGGGCATTGCGGCATGGCTGAATCCAAAATCGCAGTCTATGGCGCCATTGCCGCCAACGTCGCGATCGCGGTGACGAAGTTCGTTGCGGCCGGCTTCAGCGGCAGCTCGGCAATGCTTTCCGAAGGTATCCACTCGGCCGTCGACGCCGGCAACGGCGGGCTGCTGCTCGTCGGCCTGCACATGGCCAAGAAGCCGGCGACGCCAGAACACCCTTTCGGCCGTGGCAAGGAGCTGTACTTCTGGAGCCTGATCGTGGCGGTGCTGGTCTTCGGCCTGGGCGGCGGGATGTCGATCTACGAAGGCGTGATGCACATGCGCCGACCCGAACCGCTCACCGACCCGACATGGAGCTATGTCGTGCTGGCCATGGCAGCGGTGTTCGAGGGTGCCAGCTTCCTGGTCGCCCTGCGCCAGTTCCGCCGCCAGTCGGCAGGACGGCCCTTCTGGTCCTCTCTGCACGGCAGCAAGGACCCCGCCGTCTATACCGTGCTGGCCGAGGACGGGGCCGCATTGGCCGGCCTGGTGGTGGCCGCTGCGGGCGTCTGGGCCAGCCACAGTCTGAACATGCCGGTGCTCGACGGCGCGGCTTCGGTCGTCATCGGCTGCATCCTGGCGGGCGTGGCGGTGTTGCTGATCCGCGAATCGCGTGGCCTGCTGGTTGGTGAGGGGGTGCGGCCCGACACCGCAGCTGCCATCCGCGACATCGCGCAGCAGCAGCCGCAGGTGCAAAAGGCGGGCCTGCCGCTGACGATGTATATCGGCGCCGACGACGTGCTGCTGGCGCTCGACGTCGTTTTCGCCGACGGCGTGGTTGCTGACGATGCAGCCGCCGCCGTCGAGCGCATCGAGCGCGCGATCCGCGAGCGCTTTCCGAAGATCACGCGTATCTACATCGAGTCGCGTAATCGCATCGACCTGTCGGCCGTCGCAGGAACAGGCGAGGTCGCCGCCACGCGGATCGAGTGACGGGCCTTTGCCCGCCTGCACTGACCGAAACCATCGCAGCGCCACCACAGACCCACCCATGCTCGAAATTGCCGCCACCTGCCTCGTCGTGACTGCGCTGCTTGCGTACCTGAACTATCGCTTCGTGCGCCTGCCAACGACCATCGGGGTGATGGTCATCGCGCTGGGTCTTTCGCTGGCGATCGTCGCGCTCGACGTCGTCGGTGTGTCGCACGCCCTGCGCACCTACGAGGAATCGCTGCTGCGTTCGATCGACTTCTCCGACGTGCTGATGCAGGGCATGCTGTCGCTGCTGCTGTTTGCCGGCGCGCTGCATGTGGACTTGAGCGAATTGAAGGCGCTGCGGTGGCCCGTGGCTTCGCTGGCGTTGATCGGCACCCTGGTGTCCACGCTGATCGTCGGCTACGGCATCTGGGCAGCGCTGCCCTGGGTGGGCCTGGAATTGCCGTTGATGTACTGCCTGCTGTTCGGGGCGTTGATTTCACCCACTGACCCGATCGCGGTGATGGGCATCGTGAAGTCGGCCGGCGCACCGAAGAATCTCGAAAACGTGATAGCTGGCGAGTCCTTGTTCAACGACGGTGTGGGCATCGTCATCTTTACGCTGCTACTCGGCATGCTGGTCAGCGGCAGCGAACCCACCGCCGGCTCGGCACTGGCGCTGCTGGCGCGCGAAGCGGGCGGCGGCATCGCCTTTGGCCTGGTGCTGGGCTACGTCACCTACCGCATGCTGAAGAGCGTCGACGAGTACCAGGTCGAGGTGCTGTTGACCCTGGCCGCCGTGACCGGCGGCTACGCGCTGGCCAGCCGCCTGCACATCTCCGGGCCGCTGGCGATGGTGGTCACCGGCCTGATCATCGGTAACCAGGGCCGCGCGCTGGCCATGAGCGACACCACGCGCCACTACCTCGACATGTTCTGGGAGTTGCTGGACGAGATTCTCAACGCGGTGCTGTTCGTGCTGATCGGCATGGAAGTGCTGCTCATCAGCTTTTCGGTGCCGGTGCTTGTCGCGGGTGCGGTGGCCATCGTCGTCACTTTGCTCGCGCGAGGCCTCGCCGTGGGCCTGCCAGTTGCAGCACTTGGCGTCCGCTTCGGCTTGCCGACGGGCGCCTGGCGCGTGCTGACCTGGGGCGGTTTGCGCGGCGGCATCTCGGTGGCACTGGCACTGTCGCTGCCGGTCGGCCCGCACCGCGACACCGTGCTCGCGCTGACCTACTGCGTGGTGGTGTTCTCGATCCTGGTGCAGGGCCTGACCATCGGTCGGGTGGTGCGCGCGTCGTGATGCGCCGTCTCGGGCCACTCGTCAGGGCGTGTACACCTTCGTCAGATGCCCCGAGAACAACATCCACATCGCGATTGCGCCGAGCACAACGAGCGTCAACGCCACGGCCATCTCGATCTTCGTGAACATCGCCTCACCCGGTGCGTGCTCCCTGCGCGCCCACATGAAAACCAGGTTGCCCAAGGCGAAGAAGACCGCACCGGCAATCATGTACTCGACCCCTGCCGCGTATACCAGCCACACGCCGTACACCGTTCCGAGAATGCTGCTGACCAGCGCAGCGGTTTTGCCGATCTTGGCGGTGGCAGGGTACTGACCCTGCGCCATCAGCTTCCACAGATAGACAGTGGCGCCGATGTAGGCCGGCAGGATCATCACGCCGGTGATCGAAATCATCACGTTCCAGGCGTTGTTAGAGAAGTACACCAAGAGCATCATCGCCTGCATAACAACGGTAGAAACCCACAATGAAACCGATGCCGCCCCGTTTTTGTTGGTGGTTGCAAAGACCTTCGGGTAGGCACCGTCCTTGGCGGCTGCCCAGGGCAGTTCGGCGGTGAGCATGGTCCACACCAGCCAGCACGCGAGTACCGAGATCAGCACCCCGCCGTTGACGAAATATTCGCCCCACTTGCCGACGATGGAACCGAGAATGGCTGCGGTTGAGGGCGGCGCGATGGCCCCCAGCTCCGCCTGCGTCATGACGCCGAAGGGCAGCACCGAGATCAACACGTAGAGCAGCACAGTCACGAAAAAACCCAGCAGCGTGGCCCGGCTCACCGTCTTGGCATCCGATTTTTCGGACATCACCACGGCACCCTCGATGCCGATGAAGACCCACAGCGTCACAAGCATCGTGCTCTTGACCTGCGCCAGCACGCTGCCCAAGGGCTTGGCACCGGCCGCATTCTCGGTCACCCGCCCCCAGAAGTCGGCCGTGAGCAAGCCTGCCTTTACGGAGACCGCGACCACGCCGACGAAGACCAGCAGCGGCACGAACTTGGCGACGGTGCCGATGACGTTGAGCGCCGACGCGCTCTTCACGCCGCGCAGCACCAGCCAGTTCATGAGCCAGAACACGCTCGATCCGATCACGATCGCCAACCCCGTGTTACCGCCCTCAAAATAGGGCGGAAAGAAGTAGTTGAGCGTTGCCATCAGCAGAATCGCAAACCCGACGTTGCCAAAGGCCGACGAGAGCCAGTAGCCCCACGCGATCTGGAAGCCGGCGTACTTGCCGAAACCCTGGCGCGAGTACATGTAAATGCCTGCGGTGAGCTCGGGCTTGATGTCAGCCAGTACCTGGAAGGTACGGGCCAGAAAGAAGATCCCCAGACCCGATACCAGCCAGGCAATGAGCACCGCCCCCAGCCCCGCGCTCTGCGCCATATTCTGCGGCAGGTTGAAGGCGCCGCCGCCCACCATCGCGCCGATGACCAGCAAAGTCATCGAGACAAGTCCGAGCTTGTGAGCAGCCGTCGAGCCGGCAGCGGGAGACGGGTTTCCCCCTTTGGGAGCGGCGTTTGGGGCATTCGTGGTGGCAGTCATGGATCAGTCCTCGGTAACGCACAGAATTCGATATTCGCCGTCGACGATCTCGACGCCGTGGATGTCGTGGGCAAAGCCCGGCATATCGGCATCGAAGGCCTCCAGCGCCAGCAGATAACCCAGCAAGGGACCGTCCGCTTCGCCGGCGTTCTCGCCCGGCATCAGCAGTGGAATACCCGGCGGGTAAGGCACCACGCCAGTGGCGACAGTGCGGCCGGGCATCTGCGTCAGCGGCACGGCCTCGACGCGGTTGTTGACGAGCCGCTCGTAGGCCTCAACCGGTGACAGCACCGGCACCGGCAGCACCCCGAAACCCGCCGACATGAACGCGGTGGTCTTGTGCTTTGCAAACGCCGCGAACATGGTGTCGGCGAGGTCGCGCAGCCCGAGGGCGCCGTATTGCACCGGGTGGGCCGCGGCCAGCTCAGGGATCGCCCGCTCGACCGGGGTGTTGGCGGCCATGTCGCGATGAAAGCCGAGCAGCGCATTGACGAGCGTGCCCCACTTGCCGCGCGTGATGCCCATTGAGAACAGGAACAGGCACGTGAAGTCGGTCGTCTTCTCGACGACGATGCCTTGCGCGCCGAGGTAGGCTGTCAGCAGCGGCGCAGGAATGCCGCCGGACTTCAGCTTGCCGCCCTGGCCCATTCCCGGGGTGACGATCGAGACCTTGATCGGGTCGAGCATGCAGTCGCCATCTTCGAGATCGGGGAAGCCGTGCCAGTCATCGCCCGGTCGCAGTGTCCAGGCCTTGGGGTAGCGCGCCAGCCGTTTCGCGTCGGCGAGGTGAAACGGTGTCTTGCGATGGCCCTTGCCTTCGTCCACGGTGTCCGGCTGCCAGACGCCGAAAAACCAGTCGCCCTGTGCATCGAACTCGGTCTTCAGTCGCGCCAATGTCTGTCGGAACGCAATCGCCTCTGTGATCGCCTCACCGGTCAATGCCTCACCCGACGGACCGTCCATCATCGCTGCGGCGATGTCGTTCGAGGCAATGATGGCATATTGCGGCGAGGTCGACGCATGCATCATGAACGCTTCGTTGCAGCGTGCATGTGCGATCGGTCGACGGCCGTCCCGGATGTGTATGTACGAGGCCTGCGACAGCGCTGCGAGCAGCTTGTGCGTCGACTGCGTGGCGAATACTGTCGGGCCATCAGGGCGCAGTGTTGCAGGATCGCCGCGCATCGCGAAGCGCCCGGCATACAGCGGATGGAAACGCGCGTAGCCATACCAAGCCTCGTCGAAATGTAGCCGATCCACCGACTCGCCGAGCTGCGCCTCAACGCGTTCGACGTCGTAGCACAGGCCGTCGTAGGTCGAATTGGTGATCACGGCATGCACGGCGTGCGGATCGATGGCCGGGGTCACCAGCGGGTTGGCCGCGATGCTCTTGCGCACGGCCGACGCGCTCAGGCGCCGGGACGGGATCGGCCCGATCAGGCCGAGGTGGTTGCGTGCGGGCATCAGGTAGGTCGGAATGGCGCCCGACAGCGTCATCGCATGCTCGACCGACTTGTGGCAGTTGCGATCGCACAAGGCAATCTGGTTGCGCGTCACGCTCGCCATCAGGATGATCCGGTTCGAGGTCGACGAACCATTGGTGACGAAATAGGTTCGGTCGGCGCCGAACACGCGCGCCGCGTTGCGCTCAGCCTCGCCGATTGGCCCGGAATGGTCCAGCAACGAACCCACCGCGGCGACCGAGATCGACAGATCCGAGCGGAACAGCTCCGCGCCGAAGAACTCCACGAAGGCGCGGCCGACCGGGTGCTTCATGAATGCGGTGCCACCCGCATGTCCGGGCGTGTGCCATGAATACTCGTACCGACCGGCGAACTGGGCGAGTGCCTTGAACATCGGCGGCAGCAGCGTGGCGCGATAGCGATCAATAGCGGCGTCGATGCGACCGCCGATGAAGTCCGCGGTGTCCTCGAACAGCCATACGTAGTCGTTCACCTCGGCCAGCACCTCGGCCGACATGTCGTGGACCGAACCACTGGCGGCCAGCAGGAAGATCGGCAGATGCAGCGCGCGCGAGCGCACGGCGGCGATCACCTTGCGCGCGCCACCATGGTCCTTCGCGCCGGCCAGATCCCAGTCGATCAACACCGCCTGGAGCAGGGAGTGCATCGCGATCTGCGCAGTTGCCTCGCCGACGGATGCGGCCTCGATGACATCGATGTCCCGATCGTGCAGCGCAGCGATCAGGACAGACGTTGCCCGTCCACTGGCGTTGGCGCCGTCGACGCCGTTGTGCACGACCAGGACGCGACGCCGATAGAGAATGCCCGGCACGCTCTTGCCTGGCGCTTCGGAGATCGGATTCATTTTGGTTCCTGCACAACGTAGGTGTGGAATACGACGCGGCCATCGACGTCGTCGGCATACACGCCCTGCACTTCGAATTCGAAACCGGGAAAGCGGTTGAAGGCCTCCTCGAAGACGAGGAAGTAATCAAACATCGGTTGCGCCCGGTCGTCGTACCGCTCCCCCGGAACGATGATGCCGATGCCGGGCGGATAGATCAGCGCCAGCGTCGCAGAGATGCGGCCCTTGCACTGCGACAACGGCAGATAGTCGACCTGGTTGGCGACCAACGCCTCCGACGCCGCCTGGACCGACAACGCCTGCTCGGGGAAATGGGCGTCGCGGAAGCACAGCCGCTGCAGCTTGGCGATGTCGTTTTCGCGATAAAAAGCGTGCATCTCGTCGCACAGGCGCGCCAGCGTGTAGCCGGCATAACGCACCGGATAACGCGCGATCGTCGACGGCAACACGTCCGCGAGCGGCGCATCTGCGTCGTACAGAGCCTTGAACGCGACCAGCCGCGAGATCAGCGATGCGCTCTTGCCGGCCTCGACCGCCGGTGTCAGCAGGAACAGGATGCTGTTGAGATCGCACTTCTCGGGCACGATGTTGTGCTCGCGCAGATAGGCCGCCAGCAGCGTGGCCGGGATGCCGTTCTCGCTGTAGGCGCCGGTCTCGCGGTCGAAGCCGGGTGTGAGCAGGGTCAGCTTGTTCGGGTCGGTCATGGCCCAGTCGGGTGCGGCATGGCGAAAGCCGTGCCAGCGAGCTCCGGGTGTCAGCGCCCAGCAGGCGCTCTCGCGGGCCAGCACATCGGTGGGAATGTCCTCCCAGGGCACGCCGGCCAGCGGTGGGCTGAACGCCGAGTCGTCGATGGTCACGACGTCGGGCACGAAGGGGTCGAAGAACCAGGCGCCGCGCGCGTCCTTCGCGTCAGCGATGAACTGCTTCTTCAGTGTGCGCAGCTTCTTGCGCACCTCGATGCCGATGCGGATCGCGTCGTCCCACAGCACCATGCCGTTGCGCCCCTTGTGCATCTGCGCGTCGACGTCCAGGCTGGCGAACAGCGGATAGAACGGCGATGTCGAGCAGTGCAGCATGTACATCTCGTTGAAGCGCCGGTGCTCGGTACGCCGCGCAAGCCCCTTGATGTGTTCGTCCCGCACATGGATCTGCGAGGCCTGCGAGAAGCCGGCGAGTTGCTTATGGGTCGACTGCGTGGCGACGATGCCCGGACTCGACGCATCGAGATTTTCCAGTCCCATCGCGAAGTGGCTCGCAAACAGCGGGTGGAACTTCATGAACCCAGCCCAGGCCTCGTCGAAGTGCACGTAGTCGCACAAATGGCCGATACGCCCGATCAGGCTGCCCGCGTTGTAGATCGTGCCGTCGTAGCTGCACTGCTCGACGATCGCCAGCCGGAATGGCCGCTCGCGTCGCCACGCGTTCTTGTCGGTAACCAGCGGGTGCGTGCGGATCTGTTCGCGCAGCCTCTTTTCATCGAGCGCGTCGAAGTCGATCGGGCCGATCAGCCCCTGCGGGTTGCGATCGGTCTCCAAATAGATAGGGATTGCCCCCGCCAGCTGCAGTGCCCCCTGGTGGTTGGACTTGTGGTTGTTGCGATCAAAGAGCACCAGATCGCCGCGCTTGAGCAGCGCCGCCGTCACCACCTTGTTCGACGTCGAGGTGCCGTTGAGTACAAAGTAGGTCCGGTCGGCGCCAAATACCTTGGCCGCCGCCTTTTGCGCCGCCAAGGCCGGACCGACATGGGTCAACAGGTCGCCGAGTTCGGGTACCGAGTTGTCAATGTCGTTGCGAAAGATCGCCTCGCCCAGGTGCTCGACGAACAGGCGGCCGGCGGGGCTGCGCCGGTAGAAGGCGCCACCCTGGTGCCCCGGGCAAGCCCACATCTGGTTGCCCTCGTAGTCGTAGTCCATCAACGTGCCGAAGAACGGCGGCTTCAGACTGTCCGCATAACGCTCCAGCGCGAAGATCGTCTCCTTGGCGGAAAACGTTGGCGTCTCATGGTCGAGGTAGATGTAGCCCGATACCTCGCCCAGGGGCAGCAGCGACAACGTCTCGATGCCGGTGATTTCGCTCAAGAGATAGATCGGCGTGTCCAGGCCACGCTTGTGGCGGATCGTGTGGACCAGCTCCTGGACTTTGGCCTCATCCGGGCCGTCGATCGCCAGCAGGAAGCAGCCGATGGCCATGTCGCTCTCTGCGGCAGCCCGAGCGCCGGCCAGGGTCGGGACGACGTCGCACCGGTAGACGTATCCGGCCAGTGCGTCGACCAGGCGCTGGACCAGACCGGCTTCCCGACTCATGGGTGCCTGGCTGTAGGCCGGGCTGTACAGCAGGAAGTGAAACAGTGCGTGGTAGGGGACGGACATGTCGAATGGTTTCGTGAGTTCAGCGGCAAGGAATACCCGCGGCAACATGGATCACACCGGGTGTGCACCGTGACGTGCCCCCATGGCAAGGGACTACGCGCATACCGCGGGCGAGTCTGACCGGCTGCATCGCATCGATCTGTGCGCTGACGCACTTAGGGCCCGGTCGGTCTCGCACCGTGCGTTCCTGCTGATCTTCGGCTTGGTGTCAAGGGGGCAATACATCATCCGGATAAGGCTTGTTTCCGCATTGCCCCTTGAACTGCGCAGGCTCCTGAGAGTCCGCGCGGCAGAAGGGCCGAGAGCAGTTGCTGTTAGTCCTTGACAAATGCCGGGAATGACAGCTCGACGCTATGCCCTCATGCGCCTGGTTCACCACTTGTTCCGCGACGGTCGTCAGACTGTTCATCAATGCCCGGACGCTTCTCTCCATCGGTAATCACCCCGGCCTTTTTGACGGTATGGCCGACGAGGCCACTTTGCATGCCCCGGGTGCCAAGGCCGATTGGCGAACCCTCTTCGACGGGCTGGTTCGACTCAATCTCGGCCAGATGGGTGTCTCCGGTCATCTTGGTATTGTCTTTGGGACTGGTCATGTAGTACTCCTGTGTTGAAAGAGACCAATTTACGCCGCATGCGGCGCGGCCGCTGTAGGAAAAGACCGATCATTTCTGGATGGCGCCTGACGGGTACTTTCGCATTCAGTGGACAGCGACCCGCCGATGTACAGGCCTGAAGTTTGCACACTCCGCATCACCTCTTGTTGTTGCCGCAGGGAACCAGGTCGGCGATGTCAGCCTTGCCATAGGGAAGGTTGTCGTGCGGTTTACCCGGGTTCCTACCGTAGCCGTAGCCATAAAACGGATAGGCGTACTAGCCGCGCATGCCGCGGACGTAGCCGACGTCAGGACTGACGATCACCGCCTGGAGCTGTCCTTCCTGCGTACGACACGATCAGATCGCGCACGCAGGCATAACGGACGCCTTCCTTGAGCTGCACGTGGTCACCGATCAGCTCAGATGAGCGCCATTGCTGCGGGCCCACGGCCCAGCAAGTTTCGGGAACGCCACCCACCGCCACGAGGTGATGGTCGACTACGCGCGAACCCTGCGCCGAGCAAAGCGACATCGGCGCCTAGCAGCGCCTCGGCCTTCGACTGCGCGCTGTCCGAGTTTGAGCGTAGAATTTCGCGTCCGGGTCGCAGCGGGGCAACGACCAAGGCCAAGCGGATCGACGATCTACGCAGATGTCGAGAGACAGCTCCATCGTCCTGCGTCAGGCGAAACCAGGGTGCCGACAGCAATGACCGCCCTGCCCCGACAGACTGGTCC
The DNA here is from genome assembly GCF_041689105.1 of Polaromonas sp. Classification (GTDB taxonomy): domain Bacteria; phylum Pseudomonadota; class Gammaproteobacteria; order Burkholderiales; family Burkholderiaceae_C; genus Polaromonas. Next base: position 28,397 of record NZ_JBDNGU010000116.1, read on the forward strand.
CAAGCTTCGATTCCGTGATCTGCGCCCTGACCACCTTTGCTCTGCCGGCAGCCAGATGAACAGGCCCAGAGCGATCCTGGCGGTGCCAGTGGACGGGCGCAGCGATGGCGGCGAAAGAGCGGTCCGCACTGCCGACACTGGCGCCGCATGAGATGATCTCAGCAGAGGTGCCCGGGGAGTCGGATCCCAGGGGGAGCACTCATTTACTCAGCCTCCCGACGTCGAGGTCCCAAGGAGCAAGCAGATGTCAACACTCGCGACGACCAGGCAGTTTCTGAAAGAGCTGTATCGACAAACCGTTGACGACGACATCCTCAACGGTGCTGCGGTGCTGGGCTTTTACCTGATGCTGGCGATCTTTCCGGCGATGATCTTCGTGCTGGCGATTATTCCGTACCTGCCCATCGCGAACGTCGATCAGGCGATCATGGAACTACTGCGCCAGGCGCTGCCGGCGAGCGCCGCCGACATGTTTGCGGGGGTCGTTCAAGAGGTCACACGAGAACAACGTGGTGGCCTGCTCTCGTTCGGTCTTCTCGCTGCGCTGTGGGCCACCTCCACCGGTATGTACGCCATCATGCAGCAGCTCAACATCGCCTATGACGTCGATGAGGGGCGCGGCTTCCTGCGAGCTCGGCTCGTGGCGATCGCCCTGAGCCTGCTGTTCGTGGTTCTGGTGCTGGGCGGCTTCTCGCTCATCGTTCTGGGCGGCCAGATCCAGGAGTGGCTGGCCTCGCGTTTCGGCTTCGGCGACGCGCTGCTGGCGTTCTTCATCGTCTTTCGCTGGGTGATCATCCTGGCGGGGCTGCAACTCGCGTTCTCGGTCATCTACTACCTTGCACCGAACGTCGAGCAGAAATTCAAGTTCATCACGGCAGGCAGCGTCGCCGGAGTCGTCGTTCTTCTGGTCGCATCGCTGGCTTTTGCCTGGTACACCCAAAGCTTCGGTAACTACGACGCCACCTACGGCAGCGTCGGCGCCGTCATGGTGCTGATGATGTGGCTCTACATTGCAGGGCTGGCCATCCTGTTTGGCTCGGAGATCAACGCGCTCATTAAACGACACGACGCCGGCGGCAAGCAGAACGTCAGGAATGCGACCGGCCAACGCAAGCGAGACCCCGACACACGATGACACACATCGAAGCCTCACGGTGGTGGAACTCTATTCCGCGCAATCAAAGTCGTAAACAGCCCAACAGCATGGCGACCCCTTGCTCAGTGAACGCATAGGGGATGGCCCGGCGACCGCCGTGGGCGCTTGCAGTGGCAACTTGCGACCTTATGACCCCCGGCTTCTTGACCTTGGTTGCGGCGACGTTTGAACTTGAGATGCCAATTTGGCATTTCAAGTCTTCCCACTCTTCAGGGGTCAGTTGCAGCATGAAGTCAGCTGGGAACCGCTCGATGTTGCGTTTGACAGCCCGGTTCAACGCGCCGGTTTCCACGCCGTAAAGCATGGCCAGGTCGGCATCCAGCAATACCTTTTCGCCACGAACCAGAAAAACGAGCTGGGCCAGATTTTCTGGTTGGGGGACGATATTGGTCATGCGCTTGATTTTGCTGACATCGCAGGCGCTTGCAAGGCAGCCAGCTCGCGTAACGTCATGGGCAGGTGGGTTTTGACGGGTACAAAAATTTCGTGCTTGCCCAGGTCTGCAAAGAGCGAGCCCTCTGCGCTGAAGGCCGACGAGCCGGTAAGCACATCGAAGCGGAAATCGCGCCTTTGGTACTTGCCCTTGCCCAAGTAGCCCCACTCGGAGAAAGTGATGGGCTCACCGCCCTGGTCGCGCATGGTCAATGCGTCGCCGTGCTCTATGTTCTGTAGTAACACATGGGATGCGGCAAAGTACAAGTCATCCGTCTCTTCCAGGTTGAGGTACTCAGAAAACACCTCCAACATGTTGGCTCGGCACTCGGCGATGTTGTCGGCTAGCAGCTCAATGCCGTAGATACACATCAGCCCAAGTAGTGCGTAATGTCGCCGCTCGAAGTCGGATTTGCCATATTTGAGTTCAACGGCTGCGAGTTTCCGTCGCAGTATCTGAATCATGAAATTGCCACTGCCGCAGGCTGGCTCCAGGAAGCGGGAGTCAATCCGCTCGGTTTCGTCCTTCACCAGGTCAAGCATGGCTTCGACCATCCATGCAGGGGTGAATACCTCACCGTGGTCAGCGACGCGTTGTTTGGATTTGACGAGACTCATAGGTTGACTGCGGAATATCCGGTGTAGGAGGCGCCGCCTCGGGTCCGCAAGAACTGTTGGCCGGACGGCAATATTGGGATGATAGACCGCCGGCGCGCGAAGTGGTTGAGTCTGCTGCTCCACAGTCACGCCCTTGGCAAGATTGCCGGGCGTTGTGTGGTCACCTAACTTGCTTCGCAAGTGAGTGCCCACAAAACCCCGCAGTGGGTTCACGCGCACTCGTTACTGTCACTCGACAGTCACGCTCTTCGCCAAATTCCGGGGTTTGTCCACATCCGTCCCCTTCGCCAGCGCCGTGTGATACGCCAGCAACTGGAGCGGTACCACGTGCAGCAGGGGGCTGAGCGCGCCGTAGTGTTCCGGCATGCGGATGACGTGGATACCTTCGCTGCTGTCGATGCGGCTGTCGGCGTCGGCCAGCACATACAGCACGCCGCCGCGCGCGCGAACCTCGTGCATGTTGCTCTTGAGTTTTTCCAGCAAGGTGTCGTTGGGCGCCACGGTGACCACCGGCATGGCGCTGGTCACAAGCGCCAGCGGGCCGTGCTTGAGCTCACCGGCCGGGTAGGCCTCGGCGTGAATGTAGCTGATCTCCTTGAGCTTGAGGGCGCCTTCGAGCGCAATCGGGTAATGCAGGCCGCGGCCCAGGAAAAGCGCGTTTTCCATCTTCGCAAAGTCTTCCGCCCAGGCGATCACCTGGGGCTCCAGCGCCAGCACGGCCTGCAGGGCGGCGGGCAGGTGACGCATGGCGTTGAGGTGATTTTTTTCGTCCTCTTCGCTGAGACGGCCCTTGACTTGCGCCAGCGCCAGCGTCAGCAAAAACAGGGCTGCGAGCTGCGTGGTGAAGGCTTTGGTGGACGCCACGCCGATCTCCACGCCGGCGCGCGTGACGTAGGCCAGCTTGCATTCGCGCACCATGGCCGAGGTGGCCACGTTGCAGATGGTCAGGGTCTGCGTCATGCCCAGCGATTGCGCATGGCGCAGCGCCGCCAGCGTGTCGGCGGTTTCGCCGCTTTGCGTGATGGTCACCACCAGCGTTTTGGGGTTGGGCACCGAGCTGCGGTAACGGTACTCGCTGGCCACCTCGACCTGGGTCGGGATGCGGGCGATTGACTCCAGCCAGTACTTGGCGGCGCAGCCGCTGTAATAGCTGGTGCCGCAGGCCAGAATCAGCACCGAATCAATGTCCTTGAACACGCGGAAGGCGCCGTCGCCAAACAGCTCAGGCGTGATGCCTGCCACGCCTTCGAGCGTGTCGGCGATGGCGCGCGGCTGCTCGAAGATCTCTTTTTGCATGTAATGGCGATACGGCCCGAGTTCGGCCGCGCCGCTGTGGGCCAACACCGTCTTGACTTCACGCTCGACCCGCTTGTGCTCGCGGTTGATGATCCAGTATTTGCCAAGCTGGATGTCGACCAGGTCACCTTCCTCCAGGTAGAGGATCTGGTCGGTCACGCCGGCGAGTGCCATTGCGTCGCTGGCCAGAAAGGTTTCACTGCCGTCTTTGCCCACGCCCAGAATCAGCGGCGAGCCAGAGCGGGCGCCCACCACACGGTGCGGCTCGTCCTTGCAGAACGCGGCTATCGCGTAGGCACCACGCAGCTGCGCCGTGGCGGCCTGCAAGGCCTCGAACAAGTCGCCGTCGTAGAGGCTGTCCATCAGGTGCACGATCACCTCGGTGTCGGTCTGGCTGGCAAACACATACCCCTTGGCCTGCAGCGCAGCGCGCAGCTCGTCGTGGTTTTCGATGATGCCGTTGTGGACCAGCGCGACCCTGCCGGGCTTTTGCGAAGCGTCACCCGCGCCGTGGCTGAAATGCGGATGCGCGTTGTGCATAGCGGGCGCGCCGTGTGTGGCCCAGCGCGTGTGGGCAATGCCGGTGCCGCTTTCGATGTGGTCGGCGCTGACCTGCTCCATCAAATCAGACACGCGCGAGGTGCTGCGTGCGCGCTTGAGGCCGCCAGCATGAACGGCGACGCCGCAGGAGTCGTAACCGCGGTATTCCAGCCTTTGCAGGCCCTGGACCAGGATGGGAACAATATTTCTTGTCGAAACTGACGCAACGATGCCGCACATAAACAACTCCTGAAGACATTGAGATGGCCGAATGTTAGGTCTTTGGTGTTTTCATGAGTGCTCTATATTCGGATAAATTAGAAATTAAATTTCATAAATATATATTATTGAAACAATATTTCTATAAAGGCATGTTTATGAAAGAACTCACTGACTTCGGCATGGATGCTGTTGACATCAGACTGCTAGAACTTTTGCAGGACGATGCCTCGCAGAGCAACCAGGCGCTGGCGGCGCGCGTGCACATTTCGCCGCCCACCTGCCTGCGCCGTATCAAGCGCTTGCGTGATGCCGGCCTGATCGAGCGGGAAATCGCCATCCTCAACGCCGACAAGCTGGCCAGCGCGATGGGCCACGGACTCACGGCATTGATAGAGATCACGCTTGACCACCAAGGCACCGAGCAGCAGCAGGCCTTTGAAGCCCGGGCGGTGCTGGACGGCGCCGTGCAGCAGTGTTACCGCGTCTCGCCGGGGCCGGACTTTGTGCTGGTGGTCCAGGTACGCGACATGCCGGGCTACCTCGCGCTGGCGCAGCGGCTGTTTACGAGCGATGCGAATGTGCGCAACGTCAAGGCGTTCTTCAGCATCAAGCGCGCCAAGTTTGAGCCCAGGCTGCAGTTGCTGACGCCTGCGTAACTCACACCTACCCGCCCTGCTGCGCCTACACTTGCACCATGGACATCTACATGGTCGGCGGCGCGGTCCGCGATGCCTTGCTCGGCTTGCCGGTGCAGGACCACGACTGGGTGGTGGTTGGCGCCACCCCTGAAGAACTCTCGGCCCAGGGCTACCTGCCGGTCGGCAAGGACTTCCCGGTGTTCCTGCACCCCGAAACGCGTGAGGAATACGCTCTGGCCCGCACCGAGCGCAAAACCGCACGCGGTTACCGCGGCTTTGAGATTCACGCCGCGCCCGATGTGACGCTGGAAGAAGACCTGGCGCGACGCGACCTTACTATCAATTCAATAGCTGTTCGCGCCCGTCCCGAAAGGGCTAACGGCCCATTTGATATAAATAAAGAAACGCTGATCGATCCCCATGGCGGTCAGGACGACCTGTCCGCCAGGGTGCTGCGCCACGTGACCAGCGCGTTTCGTGAAGACCCGGTGCGCATCCTGCGTGTAGCGCGGTTTGCCGCGCGGTTTGCGGACTTCACGGTAGCGCCCGAAACCATGGCGCTGATGCGCGACATGGTCAGCGAAGGCGAAGCCGATGCGCTGGTCGCCGAACGCGTCTGGCAGGAGCTGGCGCGCGGCCTGATGGAGGGCACGCCGTCGCGCATGTTCGAGGTGCTGCGCGAGTGCGGCGCACTGAAAAAACTGCTGGCCGAGGTCGACAAGCTCTGGGGCGTTCCACAACGCGTCGAGTACCACCCGGAGGTGGACACCGGCATCCACCTGATGATGGTGCTGGACATGTCGGCGCGCCTGCAGGCCAGCCTGCCGGTGCGTTTTGCCTGCCTGTGCCACGACCTGGGCAAAGGCACAACACCAGCCGACGTGTTGCCCCGACACATCGGCCACGAAGAGCGCAGTGCGCGCCTGCTCAAAGGGGTGTGCGAACGGCTGCGCGTGCCCACCGACTGCCGGGAACTGGCCGAGGTGGTAGCGCGTGAACACGGCAACATCCACCGCAGTGGCGAGTTCGGTGCGCCTGCACTGGTGCGGCTGCTCGAGCGCTGCGACGCGTTTCGCAAGCCCCAGCGTTTTGCCGCCGCCCTGCTGGCCTGCGAATGTGATGCGCGGGGCCGCCTGGGCCTGCAGGACAGCCTCTACCCGCAGCGCCACAGGCTGACCCAGGCGCTGCAGGCCGCACAGGCCGTCGCTACCGAGCCGGTGGCCCAGGCAGCGCAGGCCGCCGGCTTGTCGGGCCTGAAAATCGGCGAAGTGATTTACACCGCGCGGGTAGCCGCCGTGCAGGCCTGGCTAGTCACCGGCCCAGCCTGAGAGGGGCCAGAGACGGCGCCGGCCTACACGCGTCTGGCAAGGATTCTGCTAAGGTAACTTTCAATGCACATGTCTTACGAAATGCTTCCCCGTATCGCGCCGGAAACAGCGCTTTTTCTGGACTTTGACGGTACGCTGGTCGAGCTGGCCTCGCAGCCTGAAGCTGTCACCATCCCACCCACGCTCACCAGTACCCTGGCAGCCCTGTACGGGCAGCTGGGCGGCGCAGTCGCGCTGGTGTCGGGGCGCCGCATGCTGGACCTTGACGGCTTTCTTGCGCCCCTGCAATTGCCGATGGCAGTCGAACACGGCGCCCAGCGCCGCAACGCCTACGGCCAGATGATCAGCGCCCCGGCCACAGACCTGCGCCATGTGCTGAAGGCTGCCGAAGAACTCGCGGCACAGCACCCCGGCCTGAAGTTCGAGCACAAAAACCTGGCGTTCAGCCTGCACTACCGACAAGCGCCTGAACTGCAAGCGCTGTGTCTGCAGGTGATGAGCGAGGCGGCGGCCAAAAGCAGTGGCCTGCAACTGATGCAGGGCAAGTGCGTGATTGACCTCAAGCCCGCGGGTGTGAGCAAAGGCACGGCGATAGCCGCCTTCATGGCCGAGGCGCCGTTTGCCGGACGTGTTCCGGTTTTTGCCGGCGATGACGTCACCGACGAAGACGGCTTTGACCAGGTCCAGCGCATGGGCGGGTACGCGGTCAAGGTCGGGCCGGGACCCAGTGTGGCCAGCCACCGCTGCCCCGGTGTGTCGGAACTGGCGGCCTGGCTGCAGTCGGCGCTGGCCCAGCCCCGGGTTTCGCACCCCGAAAGTTTGCCCTCATGAGCGCTGCACCGGCCGCTTCGGCCCCCTCCGCCCCACCCACCACGTTCGCGGCACCGGCGCCACCTTCGCTCTCGCTCGGCGTCATCGGCAACTGCGCTTTCAGCGCACTGGTTGATGCGCGCGCGCGCATCGTCTGGTGCTGCCTGCCCCGCTTCGATGCCGACCCGGTGTTCACCGCCCTGCTCGACCCCAGCGATCAAGGCAGCGCTTTTGCCATCGAGATCGAAAATTTTTCGCACAGCAAACAATGGTATGAACACAACACCGCCGTGCTGCGCACCCAGCTTTTCGACACCAGCGGCCAAGCCATAGAGATCACCGACTTCGCGCCGCGCTTTTACCGGCACTCGCGTTTTTTCAGGCCCATGACGCTGGTGCGCCGCGTCAAACCCTTGCACGGCGCCCCGCGCATCCGGGTGTCGCTGGACATCCGCTACGACTGGGGCCGCACCCGGCCGGTCGTGACCCAGGGCAGCAACCACCTGCGTTTTGTCGGCGATGCGCTGACGCTGCGGCTCAACACCGATGCGCCCCTCTCGCACCTGCTGTCCAGGCAGCCTTTTGTGCTGACACGCGAGCATAATTTTCTGCTGGGCGCCGATGAGTCGCTGACCGACGGCATTGCCGACACGGCGCGCCTGTTCGAGGAAGAAACCCTCACCTACTGGCGCAAATGGAGCCAGCGCCTGCACCTGCCGCTGGAGTGGCAGGACGCCGTGATCCGCGCGGCCATCACGCTCAAGCTCTCGCTGTTCGAGGACACCGGCGCCATCGTCGCGGCCATGACCACCAGCATTCCCGAGGCGCCCAACAGCGGGCGCACCTGGGACTACCGCTTTTGCTGGCTGCGCGACGCGTTTTTTGTGGTGCGCGCACTCAACAGTCTGTCCGAAGTCGGCACCATGGAAGACTACCTGCGCTGGCTCAGCAACGTGGTGGTGCAGTCCGGCGGCGGCCATATCCAGCCGCTGTACGGCATCGGGCTCGAACGGGAGCTTCCGGAGGCGATGTACGAGCACCTGGCCGGCTACCGGGGCATGGGGCCGGTGCGGGTGGGCAACCAGGCGCAAGAGCATTTCCAGCACGACGTGTATGGCAATGTGGTGCTGGGCGCGGCCCAGGCTTTCCACGACCAGCGCCTGCTACACCGCGCGGGGACGGCCGAGTTTTTGCGGCTCGAAGCGGTCGGCGAACAGGCGGTGCGCAACTACGACCAGCCTGACGCCGGCATGTGGGAGCTGCGCACGCGCGCACGCGTACACACCTCGTCGGCCTTGATGTGTTGGGCCGCCTGCGACCGCCTCGGCAAGATCGCCGTGAGCCTGAAGCAACCGGACCGGGCCACCTACTGGCACGATCACGCCAATGTCATGCGCGAGCGCATCCTGCGGGAATCCTGGAGCGAGGAACGCCAGGCCTTTGCCGAAAGTTTCGGCGGGCGCGACCTGGATGCCAGCGTGCTGCTGATGATCGAGGTTGGTTTTATCGACCCAAAGGATCCGCGCTTCGTCGCCACGGTAGACGCGCTGGAAAAATACCTGTGCGACGGCCCCTACATGCGGCGCTACGAAGCGCCGGATGATTTCGGCAAACCCGAAACCGCCTTCAACATCTGCACCTTCTGGCGCATCGACGCGCTCGCGCGCATAGGCCGCAAGGAACAGGCGCGCGAGATTTTCGAAACCATGCTGGCCGCCCGCAACCACCTGGGACTGCTGTCGGAAGACACCCACCCTGTGACCGGCGAGATGTGGGGTAACTTCCCGCAGACGTACTCGATGGTGGGCATCATCAATGCTGCGGTTCGGCTCTCCGCACCATGGGATAGCAAGGTATGAAGGGCAAGTTCACCCCCGTCGGCGGCTCACTGCGTGTAGCCCCTTCCCCCCTTGAGTTATGGGCAAACCCCCGTCGGAGGCTCACTGCGTGTAGCCCCTTCCCCCCTTGCTGGGGGCGATGCCTACAGCCCGGCAAAGCCGGTTCTGTGGCATCTGCTGTTGGTGAAGGTTGTACGCCATGAGTCGGCTGGTGGTGGTTTCCAATCGCGTTGCCGACCCGCGCAAGACGGCGGCGGGTGGCCTGGCGGTCGCGCTGGGCGACGCCTTGTCGATCAATGGCGGCCTGTGGTTCGGCTGGAGCGGCACCACCATCGAGGGCGGCACCCCGGGCGAAGGGGACATGCACACCCAACAGGCCGGCAATGTGACCCTGAGCACGGTAGACCTGTGCCGCGAGGACTACGACAGTTATTACCTGGGCTACAGCAACGGCGTGCTCTGGCCGGTGTTTCACTACCGGCTGGACCTGGCCGACTTCGACGCTGGCTATATCGGCGGCTACCGGCGCGTGAACCAGATGATGGCGCGCAAACTGATGCCGCTTCTCAAGCCCGACGACATCATCTGGGTGCACGACTACCACCTGATCCCGATGGCGGCAGAACTGCGTGCCATGGGCTGCAAAAACCGCATCGGGTTCTTCCTGCACATTCCGTTGCCACCGCCGCTGATCCTGGCTGCAATTCCGCAGCACGAATGGCTGATCCGGTCCCTGTTTGCCTACGACCTGGTCGGCTTTCAGGCGCAGTCCGATGTGGACCATTTCTCGCGTTATGTGGGCCAGGAAGCCGGTGCCGAGACGCTGGACAAGCACCAGTTCCGCGCCTTTGGCCGCACCGTCCATGCGCAGGCCTTTCCCATCGGCATTGACGTCGACGAGTTCGTCGCGCTGACACACGGCAAGGAAGCACACGACATGTTCGACAGCATGAAGGACGAGTACTCGCGCCGCCGCCTGCTGCTGGGGGTGGAGCGGCTCGACTATTCCAAGGGGCTGCCGCAGCGCCTGCGTGCCTTTCGCCGGCTGCTGCAGCAGTACCCTGAAAACCTCAACAGCGCCACGCTGATCCAGATCGCCTCACCGAGCCGGGAGGCGCTGGACACCTACTCCGGCCTGCGCCAGGAGCTGGAAAGCCTGTGCGGCTCCATCAACGGCGACTATGGCGAGCTGGACTGGATGCCAGTGCGGTACATCCACCGCAACGTTGCGCGCAAGCGCCTGCCCGGCCTGTACCGCGCAGCCAGCGTGGCCCTGGTGACGCCGTTGCGCGACGGCATGAACCTGGTGGCCAAGGAGTTCATCGCGGCGCAAGACCCGGCCGACCCCGGCGTGCTGGTGCTGTCGCGTTTTGCCGGCGCGGCCGAGCAACTCAAGGAGGCCCTGTTGGTCAATCCCTACGACACCCACGGCACGGCGGAAAGTATCCAGATGGCGCTGCAGATGTCGCTGAAAGAACGCCAGAACAGGCACCAAAAGCTGCTGGAACGCATCCGCCAGCAGGATGTGCACTGGTGGCGCACCAGTTTCCTGGAAACGCTTACCGGCAAGGAATCCGATTAGAGCCGCATAACGCCCGCTTAAAACCGGCTGGAAGCCGGTTCTCCCGGCCTCAGGCAAAAATTCCGGGGGTGTGTAATCATCCGGAATCCATTCCGACCAGCCATGCCCCCACGCAACTACCTGAACCGCTCGCTGGGCGATGGCATTCGCACCATCGGGTTTCGCAAGTGGTACGAGCGGGAGTTGTTGTCCAGCCATGCGCACATGTTGTTGGCACTGCTGAGCACCATCGCGTTGATGGCCATCATGGAGTTGTTTCATGGCGCCACCGTGAGCCAGAAGTTTCTCAACACCGGTCTTTTTATTTTAAGTGGCGCTGTGGCTCTCTGGTCGCTGCGGCGCTACCTGTATCTGCTGTCGCACGCTGAAGCCGTGGCCGACCAGGCCAATTGCCCGCAGTGCGCCGAGTACGGCCGCCTGAGCGTTGTCGAAGAGGATCGGCACAACGAACGATTGCTGGTGAAATGTCGCAAATGCAGCCATGAGTGGACGCTGATTCCCTGAGTACTTACTTGCGGCCAAGCTGCGTCATGTCACCAGCGCAAGCGCTGCGTAGTCGCCCACTTTGTCCTGCAACCCGGCGGGCACCAGTTCAACCCCATCGGTCAATGCCGGCAGCCTGCCACTGAGTTGCGCCTGCAGCCGAGGCAGCAAGTAGTCGCGGTGGTGCCAGAACACGCTGCCGCCTATGCTGATGCGCTGCAGGTCCAGTGTCACCACCAGGTTGTACAGGGCGCGGCCCATGACCCGGCAGACATCGTCCATCACAGCTGCAGCCGGTGTCTCACCCGCCTGCGCTGCAGCCAGCATGGCGGCGGCGTCCGCATAACCCAGCGTGGCAAAGCGCCGCGGCAAGGCATTGCCGGCGACCAGGGCCTCCACGTCACCGATGTTGCCGCAGCCACACAGCGCATCATCGTTGTCGCTGACAAACATGTGCCCGGCATGCCCGGCGTTGCCGTTTTTTCCGTGCAGCAGGCGTCCGTCCACACACAAGCCCACCCCTATGCCCGTACTCCAGGTGACGTAGGCGCAGTGATCCAGCCCCTGCAGCGCGCCCCAGCGCCGCTCCGCCTCCAGTGCGGCGAGGCCGTCGTTTTCAATCCGCAGCTTCGGGAAGGCATCGCGCAGCGGCGCCTCCAGCACGGCACTGGTCCAGGTATTAGGCAGTCCCCGCGCCGCGCCCGCCAGTCCGCCGCAAATGTTGGGCGCTGCCAGTTCGATGCAACCGTGTTTGCGTACAAACGGGCCGCAAGAAGCGACACCGACCGACGCCAGGTCGCCGCGCCGCACCTGCGCCGCCAGGCAGCTGTGGTCAATCATGCGAAGCACCTGCTGCGCCAGCGCGTCGGAAGCGCCCTCCTTCGCCGTCGGTTCGACCAGCCGGCCCTGGATGCCGCGCTGGTCGACCACACTCGCGGCAACCTTGGTGCCGCCAATGTCCACGCATACGACTGGCGCCGCACCATCGGGCAGTCGCACTTGCGGCGCCGCGTCGGGTCCCTGCCTGTCCCGGGCTGGTGTGCCGTCCCCTGAGTTCATCACATCGTCCCTTTCAAATCAGCTTGCTGACCAGGCTGGCCACCATGCTCAGCACGATGGTGGTGGTCAGCGGAATAAACCATTCGCGCCCAAACAGCTTGAAGCGAAAATCGCCCGGCATCTTTCCAAAGCCCAACTTCTGGAGCAAAGGCGTGAACCAGCTGATCAGGATCAGCGCAAGGAAAATCACCAGCATCCAGCGAATCATGGGACTAGTTTAGGGCCTGCTTCTTGCCTGGACGGCGCTGACGACAATTCGCTATTGACGAAGGCTGGGATTTGCCTGCTGCGGTTGGGCGGGGGTTGACCGGCTTGTTCGTTCACCAGCAAAAGCTGGAGCAAAAAACTATGCCCTACTGAGGCCAATCGTCAAGCCTTCAAAAACTCAGCCTTCCCCCCCAACCACCGCAAGATATGCCGGTGCGCGAGTTCTGGGTATTTATCCAGCATCACAGGTGCCAATGCCCGCGCCCAGGCCAGCAGTTCCGTGTCTGTCGCCAGGTCGGCGAATCGAAGTAGCGGCGCGCCTGACTGCCGCGCACCCAAAAACTCCCCAGGCCCGCGAATCTCCAGGTCGCGCCTGGCGATCTCGAAGCCGTCCTGGGTTTCCACCATGGCCTTGAGCCGGGCGCGGGCGGTCTCGCCCAGGCGCGGCGCCTCGCCGGTCGAATACAGCAGCACGCAGGCCGAGGCCGCTGTTCCGCGACCGACCCGGCCGCGCAACTGGTGCAGCTGGCTCAGGCCAAAACGCTCGGCGTGTTCAATCACCATCAGCGAAGCATTGGGCACGTCCACGCCGACCTCGATCACGGTGGTACTGACCAGCACGCCGAGCTGGCCGCTGGTGAACAGCGCCATGACTGCCTTTTTGTCGGTGGGGGGCATGCGCGAGTGCAGGAGGCCGACCTGGGTGCCCGGCAAGGCCGCGCTCAGGGCTTCGTGCGTCTGGGTCGCGTTGATCAGGTCCACCGACTCGCTCTCTTCAATCAGCGGGCAGACCCAGTAGACCTGCCGGCCCTCTGCCAGCTGCCCCCGAATGCGTTCCACCACTTCTTCCCGCCGCGCTTCGCCGACCACCTTGGTGACGATAGGGGTGCGCCCCGGCGGCAATTCGTCAATCGTGGAGACATCAAGGTCGGCGTAATAACTCATGGCCAGGGTGCGCGGGATCGGCGTGGCCGTCATCATCAGCAGGTGCGGTTCACGCTGTTCGCGAACCGCATTGGCGGTGTTCATGTTCGCCCCCTCCTCGGCCCTCCCCCGGCCGGGGGAGGGTTCCGCATCCAGACTCATCTTGCTTCTCAGGGCCAGCCTTTGTGCGACGCCGAAGCGGTGCTGCTCGTCGATGATGGCCAGCGCCAGATTTTTGAAGATCACCTTGTCTTGGATCACCGCATGGGTGCCGACCACCAGCCCGGCCGCGCCGCTTTCTATCAGGGCCAACGCCTCGCGCCGCTCCTTCGCTTTCTGGCTACCGGTGAGCCAGGCGGTCTGTATGCCTAGCGGCTCCAGCCAGCCGATCAGCTTGCGAAAGTGCTGCTCGGCCAGAATTTCAGTCGGTGCCATCAATGCGCATTGCCAACCGGCGTCCATGCAGCGCGCTGCGGCCAACGCTGCCACCACGGTTTTGCCAGAGCCGACGTCGCCTTGCAGCAGCCGGTGCATGGGCAGATTTTTCTGCAGGTCGGCTGCGATCTCGTCGCCGACGCGCTGCTGCGCCGCCGTCAGGCGAAAGGGCAAGCGCTCCAGCAACTGCTCATGCAAGCTGCACTGGGGCCCGCGCATCGCCGGCGGCGCCAGCGCCGGGGCCCGCATCGCCGCACGCACACGGCGCGCCTCCAGTTGCGAAAGCTGCTGGGCCAGCAACTCCTCGGCTTTCAGGCGCTGCCAGGCCGGGTGGCTGCGGTCTTCCAGCGTGGCCAGCATCACATCAGGCCTTGGTTGATGCAAAAATGATAGCGCCTCACGCAGACTGGACAAGGGCTGAGGCAGGTTTTTGCTTACACATTCGGCGGGCAGCGTCTCCGACAGGTCAGCGCGGCCCAAACCGCCCAGCACCGCTTTACGCAGATAGGCCTGCGGCAGCCCGGCCACGGTCGGGTAGACCGGCGTCAGCGCGGTCGCCAGTTCGCCGCCGGCGGTGCGAAAAGCCGGGTGCACCATCTCACGCCCCACAAAACCGCCGCGCAACTCGCCGCGCACCCGCACGCACGCGCCGACGCTGAGGGTTTTCTGATGCGAGGGGTAAAAATTGATGAAGCGCAACACGCAGCTGTCGCTGCCGTCATCGACCGTCACGCGCAGTTGTCGGCGCGGGCGAAAAGTCACTTCGCTGTGCGTCACCTGCCCCTCAATTTGCACCATGTCGCCATCACGTGCATCGGCCAGCCGCGTGATGCGGGTTTCATCTTCGTAGCGCAGTGGCAGGTGCAGCGCCAGGTCAATATCGCGGCGCAGGCCAAGCTTGCCCAGCGCTTTCTGGGGCTGGGACCTGGGCGCGACCGCGGGCGTGCTTGCGGCCCCCGCTGCAGCCTGGGTCACTTTTCGGGAAGAGGCACCGGGGAGCGACATGGGACAATTGTGCCGTCAACCCAGAACCCGCAGTTGACCGCTTGCAAAACTCTAAAAAGCCGCTTGAATACCGTCCTTCTCCTTTTCGCTTGCGCTCACCTTGTGGGTAGTAGCGCTATGCACCCGATTGCGCCACCCGCACAGCACCATGCAGCGTTACTCCGCCTTGTGGGCAACAGCCCACTGCGTTGTCACGCCTTGCCTGGCGCCGAGCGGGCAGCACACTCGGGCGCATCCAACTACAGTTTCTAGGTTTATGAAGACACATTTCAGCCTCAGTGATTTTGATTTCACGCTTCCCGATGAATTGATCGCCCAGCACCCTGCCGCCGAGCGCAGCGCCTCGCGCCTGCTCGACGGCCGGGACAGCGCCGCGACGGACCGGCGCTTTACCGACCTGCCGGAGTTGCTTCAGCCGGGCGACCTGCTGGTGCTCAATGACACCAAAGTCGTGAAGGCGCGTCTGTTCGGGCAGAAAAGCAGCGGTGGTCGGCTGGAGCTGCTGATCGAGCGCGTGTTGTCTTCACCGCAGGACCCGGCGCACGAGGTGGCCGCGCACATGAAGGTCAGCAAAAAGCCCCTGCCAGGTGCGGTGCTGCAGATGGAGGGCGGCTTCAGCGCCACCCTGCTGGGCCGCTGGCCCAACGAGGACGGCCCGCTCTACCGCTTTGCGCTCAGCAGCGACGCGTATGCGCTGATGGAAAGCCACGGCCATGTGCCGCTGCCGCCTTACATCACGCACACCGATTCGGCAGACGATGAGCTGCGCTACCAGACCGTGTTTGCGAAAAACCCCGGCGCAGTGGCGGCGCCGACGGCGGCGCTGCATTTTGACGAGGCCGTGCTGGCCCGGCTGGCGGCACGCGGCGTCCAGCGCGCCAGCGTCACGCTGCATGTGGGCGCCGGCACCTTCCAGCCGGTGAAGGCCGAGAACATCGCCGACCACGTCATGCATTTCGAGCGTTTTGAAGTGCCGGAATCCACGCTGCAGGCAATCCGGGACTGCAAGGCCCGAGGCGGTCGCGTGGTCGCAATCGGTACCACCAGCGTACGCGCGCTGGAGTCCAGCGCGAAGTTTGGTCCGGACTGCAATGACACCAACATCTTCATCACGCCCGGCTTTGAGTTCCAGGTGGTGGACATGCTGCTGACCAACTTTCACCTGCCCAAAAGCACGTTGATGATGCTGGTCAGCGCCTTTGCCGGGTACGAACATATCATGGCGCTGTACCGCCATGCGATCACGCAGCGTTACCGCTTCTTCAGCTACGGCGACGCCATGCTGCTGCAACGGATCACCCCCTGAGACAATCATGCGATGCTGAAATTTGAAGTCCTGAAAACCGACCCCGCCACCACTGGCCCCAAAGGCGCCTACCTGGGCTCCTTTGCCCGCCGCGGCACCCTCACGCTGAACCACGGCGTGGTGCAGACGCCAATTTTCATGCCGGTCGGCACCTACGGCACAGTCAAGGGTGTGATGCCGCAGTCGCTGCACGACATGGGCGCGCAAATCATCCTGGGCAACACCTTTCACCTCTGGATGCGCCCGGGGCTGGAGGTGATGCAGCAGTTCGGGGGCCTGCACAAGTTTGAAAGCTGGAACAAACCCATCCTGACCGACAGCGGCGGCTTCCAGGTGTGGTCGCTCGGCGAGATGCGCAAGATTTCGGAAGAAGGCGTGAGGTTCGCCTCCCCCGTCAACGGCGACAAGTTATTCCTCACGCCCGAGATCTCGATGCAGATCCAGAGCGTGCTCAACAGCGACATCGCGATGCAGTTCGACGAATGCACACCCTATGACACCAAGGGCCACATCACCACCGAAAGCGAAGCGCGCAGCTCGATGGAGCTCAGCCTGCGTTGGGCAAAACGCTGCATCGACGAATTTACCAAACTGCAGAATCCGAACGCGCTGTTCGGTATCGTCCAGGGCGGCATGTTCGAAAACCTGCGTCAGGAATCCCTCGACGCGCTGGTCGCGCTCGACCTGCCCGGTTATGCCATCGGCGGCGTCAGCGTCGGCGAACCCAAGGAAGAGATGCAGCGCATCATGGCGCACACCCCGCATCGCCTTCCGGCGCACAAGCCGCGTTACCTGATGGGCGTAGGCACGCCGGAAGACCTGGTCGAGGGCGTGGGCGCCGGCGTGGACATGTTCGACTGCGTGATGCCGACGCGCAATGCGCGCAATGGCCACATGTTCACGCGTTTCGGCGACCTGAAGATACGCAATGCGCGCTACAAGACCGAGGACGCGCCGGTGGACGCCACCTGCAGCTGCTACACCTGCAAAAATTTCAGCCGTGCCTACATGCACCACCTGGACCGTTGCGGCGAAATGCTGGGCCCCATGCTCAGCAGCATCCACAACCTGCACTATTACCTGAACCTGATGCAGGAGGTGCGCGATGCGCTGGACGCCAGCAGCTTCGCTGCCTTTGTGCTGCAGTTCAGGCAAAACAGGCAGCGCGGCGTCTAGCCCGCGCTCCCCTACACCTAGAAAGAACGCCCATGAAATACCGCCGTCTCGGAAACAGCAACCTGAAAGTCTCCACCCTGTGCCTGGGCACCATGATGTTCGGTCAGCAGACGCCTGATAAAGAAGCTGCGCGCATCGTCGCTTCGGCCAAAGAACACGGCATCAACTTCATCGATACCGCTGACGTTTACAACGAAGGCGCGTCGGAAACATTGATCGGCAAACTGCTGGCTGGCCAACGCCAGGACTGGGTAATTGCCAGCAAGCTGGGCAACAAGGCTGGCAAGGGCATCAACCAGGCCCACTACTCGCGCAGCTGGATGATGCAGCAGACCGATGCCATCCTGGCGCGGCTGGGCACGGACTACCTCGACATCCTCTACCTGCACCGTGACTTCCACGGGGAAAACCTGGAGGAAGCGGTACGCACCCTCGGCGACCTGATACGCGCCGGCAAGATCCGCAGCTTCGGCCTGTCCAACTTCCGAGGCTGGCGCATTGCCGAGATCATGCGTCTCTGCGAGAAAACCGGCGTGCCGCAGCCCGTGGTCTGCCAGCCCTACTACAACCTGCTCAACCGCGGACCCGAGGTCGAAATCCTGCCGGCCTGTGGTCACTATGGTCTGGGGGTGGTTCCCTACAGCCCGCTGGCGCGCGGCGTGCTCACCGGCAAATACCCGCCCGGCCAGGCGCCGGCAGCGGACACACGCGCCGGCAGCGGAGACAAACGCATTATGGAAACCGAATTCCGTGAAGAGTCGCTGGTCATCGCACAGAAGATCAAGGCGCGCTGCGATGCCAAAGGCTGGGTGCCGGGTCAGTTCGCTGCGGCCTGGGTGTTGGCCAACCCGCTCATCAGCTCGGTGATCGCCGGGCCACGCCTGCTCTCGCACCTGGAGGATGTTTACGGAGCCGTGGACCTGGTGCTGGACAACGAAGACGAGGCTTTCGTCAATGAACTCGTGGTGCCTGGACACGCGTCCACACCTGGCTACAACGATCCGGGTTATCCATTTTTCGGTCGCCCGCTCCATACCGTTGCTAACTAATCGATAGCTGCCTGCGCCCGTCAAGTAGGGGCTGCAGGCAGTTTTTACTTCAAATTTCCGGGTTAGCCCTACTTCTGGAAAAGCACCAGCTTGGTCTCGGTCGCCACCATGCCGTCCTTGCCGGCCGTCATCGACACCTCATACCGCGTTCCGGGCAGCGGAAACTGCGGCGTGAAGCTGAAAGAGAAGTTGCCGTTGCCATCGGCCTGAATCCGCTGCGTCAGCAAATCCTGGTTCATGCCAAACAGGCCGGCGAGCGCTCCGACGGCACTGACCTTCACATCAATCGTTGCGCCTGGCGCGGTGCGTCCGCGCACCACCACTGGGCCGCCTTCGACTGCGGCGTTGTTGGCGTGGCTGGTCACCTGCAACAGTACGGTCGCAGGCGCGGCACTCACAGCCGAAACCACGTCAAAGGTCCAGGTCTGGCGCACGGCATTGCCAACCAGGTCCTTGGCGGTAACGTCCACCGCGTAGCGGCCGGCCGGCAGGTCCGCGCGATAGGTGAAGAACTGCGGCGTGATCTGGGTGGCGGCCGTGACATCACGCCCCGCCAGCAGGATGCGAACGCTTTTGGGATCCACGCCCACGCCGCCTGCATCGTCAAAGGTACCGGACACTGAGGTAGTCGCGCTGCGCGTGACCGACTCGCCGTCGCGCGGCGACAGGTTGCGGATAACCGGCGGCTTTGCATCGGCTATCAGGGGCTGGGTCAGGGTCGAGTTGACAGCGCGGTCGCCGACTCGCAAAGTGGCGACGACAGGTCGTGACGGCGCAAGGTTGTCCAGGCGCCGGATGGTGTAGGCGCCCTCATAAACACCGGGCCGCACTTCGCGCATTGCGACATTGTTGATGACGCCGGGGATGTCAAACTCCGCCGTACCGCCAGGCGCGCCGTTCAGCGTGAAGCGCAGTTCAACGCCCGGCTCGATCTTGTCGACGGCAGCCACCGTGAAGCGGTCTATTTTCAGGCCGTTCGGTGGCGCCACAGCCACGTACTGGTTGGCGATGCCAGCCGGGAAGGTGTAACTGGTCGCAATGCTGCGGTTGCGCACTTTTAACGAGGCGCGGATGGCGCTGCTTTCGGTGATCCGGTCCTGGCGCCGGATGGTGTAGCTTCCGACGTAGACCCCGCGTGCGGTTTCCTTGAGCACGATGGTGCGGGGCACGCCGCGCACGGTGAGGCTGACATGCCCCCGCGGTGTGCCTTCCACCGTGAAATCCAACCTCGCGCCGGCGCGTAGCCCGTCATCGGTGCCAACCTGCAATGACCGCAGCTCGGGCTGGGCCGGTTGCGCCACGGCGACACCCGACAGAGCCAGCAGAACCGTGGTGGCGGGAAGCAGCAGAAAAAAAGCTGCCACGTGGTTGCGTATATGCGTTTTCATGATCAAACCCCTTAATGCTCTGATCACTTTGAGCGCTCAGGCGGGCGGGGTCTGTAGGTTCAAAGTCTGACTGGTCGTAGGCTATCGGGGCGATTAGTCACGCACCGGACACCTGCCCGGGCGCGAGCCTGGGCCGCTTGCCATCCGCGCCGCAGGCATGGCAGAACTTGGCGAACGCGCTCTTGCGCGCGTTGCAAACGCTGCAATGGTCGAACAGGCCAATGCCGCAGTGCGGGCAAAAATCGATCAGCGGGTTTTTCAGATCGACCATACGCTCGCAGCCCGGGCACGCACCCTTGGACAGCCGTGTCAGTGCCGTGTCATAGCTGAGCTCCTCGCGGCGCTGCGCGTCGGGCAACTGCTCGGCGAGCTTCTGTTTTTCAAGGTAACGATTCAGCGAAACAATCGCCTGGCGCCCGACCAGCACCGTAATGACAATACCAACGATGTAGCGCACATAACCGCCATAACTCGGCAGGTAGGGCACCAGCTCGACAAAAAACGCGAACAGCGCAAAAAATATAAAGCCCCAGACAAATGGCCAATACGTGCTTTTGCGCTTTTTGGCGAAAAGCCAGCCCGCCGCCGCCAGCAACGGCAGGGTCAAGGCCAGGCGGTATAGAAACACACGCAGCTCCTGGGCGCGTTGCGCTCGTTGCCATTTTTCCTGCGCCGAGCGCTCCAGCTCTGCCAGGCTCTCACGCGTACGCACGGCACCCTGGGCGGAGTCCAGCGCTTTTTGCTGCTGAGCTTCCATCGCGGCCAGCGCCTGGCGCTCCGCCGCCTTCAGGCTGTCCAGGGAACGCGTGCGCTCCAGCAGCTCCGGGTCCTGCTCGGCGCGCTCTGTCGCGCGCCGTGTTGCCAGCCAGTTGCTGAAGGTGTCGCTGGCCGAGCGCGAATTGGCCTGCGCCGCCCGGTGCTTGAGCCGGGCCTGCTCCAGAGCGTCCTGCGCCTCGCGGCCCTGGCGGTCGGCCACCTTGAGAGCTTCGCGCATGTTTGTGGCAACCGGCTGCTCGATGAAGTCATCCAGGCCCAGGCTTTTTTCAACCTGTGGCAGGTCGCCCACGACCGTGCCGCCCAGGCCGACCAGGAAACCGGCAAACACCAGAGCCACCAGCCACAGGCCGCGTTGAAACCATTTTTCGGGGAGGCGCAATGCTTTGCTCATGGGAGCTCCATCTTTTTTGAGGAAAAAACAACAGCATCCTGCACAACCGTGTGAATGCTGACCCGTGCCTTCACAGCCTGTGCAATGCCAGCACCCTCTCCCGAAGGACCTCCGGTCCCACTTGGGCGGGCCGCATGGCGGGACCGATGTTCAACCCGACCCGGCTCAACAGGCCGCGCCGGAACGGTCGAACCATGGCACCGCCGTGCTCAATGCGGCTGAAGAAGGAACCCCACAAATTGGTCAGGGCCACGGGCACGACCGGCACCGTGAGCCCGTCGCGCTCAGCGTTCTCAAGAATCTTCATGATCCCGCCCTTGAACTCCTGCAACTCACCGTCTTTGGTGATGCCGCCCTCCGGAAAGATCGCCAGCAGGTCACCGTTGCGCAGCACCCTGGCGGCCGCCTCGAAAGCCGCGTCATAAGTCGCCGGGTCTTCAGCGCGCGGCGCGATCGGGATCGCCCTGGCCAGCCTGAAGAGCCAGCCGAGCACCGGCGTTCTGAAAATACGGTGGTCCATCACGAAATAAATGGGCCGCGGGCTCGCCGCCATCAGCAGGAGGGGGTCGATAAAACTCACGTGGTTGCAGGCCAGCACGGCCCCGCCCTGCGCTGGAATGTTGTTGTCGCCCCGGACCTTGAAGCGGTAAATGCAGCGCGAGGCAATCAGCGCGATAAAGCGCAGCAGATACTCCGGCACCAGCAGGAAGATGTAAAACGCCACCACCGCATTGACCAGGCCGACAAACAGAAAGACCTGCGGAATGCTGAAGTCGGCCTTGAGCAGGGCGCCCGCCAGGATCGCGCTGACAATCATGAACAACGCGTTGAGAATGTTGTTGGAGGCGATGATGCGGGCACGGTGGGTAGGCTGGCTGCGCAGCTGGATCAGCGCATACATGGGCACGCTGTACAGGCCGGCAAAAAGGCTCAGCAGTGCCAGGTCGGCCATCACGCGCCAGTGGGCGGGCTGCGCCAGGAAACTGGCCAGGCTCATGACGGGCGCCGGCGGCAGTCCGCGCGAGGAGAAATACAGGTCGATCGCAAACACACTCATGCCAATGGCACCGAGCGGCACCAGGCCGATCTCGACATGGCGCCGGCTCAGCACCTCGCACAGCAGCGAACCGGTTGCAATACCAATCGAAAACACCACCAGCAGCAGGGAGGCCACCTGCTCGTTGCCGTGCATCACCTCTTTGGCAAAACTGGGAAACTGGCTCAGGAAAACCGCGCCGAAAAACCACATCCAGCTGATGCCCAACATGGAGCGGAAAACCACGATGTTGCCATACGCGAGCCGGAGGTTGTTCCAGGTCTCCGTGAAAGGGTTCCAGTTGATTTTCAGGCCCGGGTCGGTGGCGGGCGCAGAAGGAATGAATTGCGCCACCACCCGCCCCGCCACGGCCAGCAACACGCAGGACAGCGCCACATACAGCGGACCGACACCCGGCACCGCCACCAACAGCCCACCCACGATGTTACCCAGCAGGATGGCCACAAAAGTGCCCATCTCCACCATGCCGTTGCCGCCGGTGAGTTCGCGCTCGTTCAGGGCCTGCGGCAGGTAGGCGAACTTGACCGGGCCGAACAGCGTGGAATGCAGCCCCATCAAAAAGGTACAGGCCAACAGCAGCGGCACCTGCAGACTCACGTCGCTGCTGAGAAAGCCGGCGGCGGCCACCCCCATGATCACGATTTCCAGGTTCTTCACGAAGCGGATCACGCGTGTCTTTTCGTACTTGTCCGTCAGCTGCCCGCTGGTGGCCGAAAACAGCAGAAAGGGCAGGATGAACAGTGCGCCAATCACCAACCCCGCCAGCGCGGGCGGCAACCAGCTCACGCTGAGCTGGTAGGTCACCATCACGGTAAAGGCGAACTTGAACAGGTTGTCGTTGGCGGCACCCGAAAACTGCGTCCAGAAAAACGGGGCGAAGCGGCGCTGCTTGAGAAGCGCAAACTGGTTCGGGTGTTCATGTGCGGCGGGTGGCTGCATTGGCGTGGCGGGACTGACGCTCATGACTGACTTTTCCTTTTTTCAGTTGTTCTGCGGCAAGCCCTCTGGACGACCGGGGGGGGGACCACCCCGATCGGGAAGGTGAAACGGATTCTGCCCTGATTCAGGGCCTTCAGGATGACCGCCAGGACCGGTGACGCGGCGCAACTGGCCGACACACGGCCCACAAAGCCTTTGACAAACCGGGCTCCCCTCAGTCAAAATCCAGGCTCTCTGCAGGAGAGTGGACGGCTGAACGAAGATGTTTGGCATCCCACCGAAGGCGCAAACTTCCATGCACGCTCAGGTACCGTACTGCAGAATCAACAAAGGCCGTCTGGAGAGCCGTCACACCATGTGACGCACCGAAGGAGCAAACCCACAGCAAGTGCTGCGGCGTGAATCTCTCAGGTACCAAGGACAGGGGAAGCGGCAGCCAGCAGAACGCGTGAAACGTGTTTCCGGCTGCAGTTTGCTATTCTTTCGGTAGCACACTGCGCCCGTTCCGCCTGGACTATCCGTCTAAAAGGTTCTCATCATGCGTGTCATCGTTCTCGGCGCCGGCCTGCTCGGCGTCACTTCGGCTTATTACCTCTCCCAGCTCGGCCACGACGTGACCGTGATCGACCGGCAGGCCACGCCAGCCGCCGAAACCAGCTTTGCCAACGGCGGCCAGATCTCGGTCAGCCATGCCGAGCCTTGGGCCAACCCAGGCGCGCCGCTCAAGGTGCTGCAATGGCTGGGCAAGGAAGACGCCCCGTTGCTGTTTCGCGTCCGGGCCGACATGCGCCAGTGGCTCTGGGGCCTGCAGTTCCTGCGTGAATGCACGCCGGCACGCACACGCCACAACATCGAGCAGATCGTGCGGCTGGGCACCTACAGCCGCGACACGCTGCAGGCGCTGCGCCGCGACACCGGCATCGAGTATGACCAGCGCACCGGGGGCATTCTGCATTTCTACACAAGCAGCAAGGAGTTGGAGGGTGCGCTCAAGCCGGCCGAACAGATGCGCGCATTGGGCTGCGAGCGCCAGGTGATTTCTGCCGACGAAGCCGTCAAGATCGAACCCGCACTGCGCCACATCCGCCCGCAGCTGGCTGGCGCCACCTACACGGCCGAGGACGAGTCGGGCGACGCCAACCGCTTTGCGCGCGAACTGGTCAAGCTCTGTGAAGCCAGGGGCGTGACGTTCCTGATGAGCCATACCGTGACCGCGCTGCGCGAGGCCGGCGGCGTGATCGACCATGTGGAAGCGACCGATGCAGAAGGCCGCTTCCAGCGCGTTCGCGGCGACGCCTATTTGCTGGCCATGGGGGCATTGAGCCCGCTGGTCACGGCGCCGCTGGGCATCCGGCTGCCGATTTACCCGGCCAAGGGCTACTCGGTGACCATGCCGGTCAAGGACGCGTCGATGGCGCACCAGGTCAGCCTGACCGACGACGAGTACAAACTGGTGTTCTCCCGTCTCGGCGGGCATTTGCGCATTGCCGGCACCGCCGAACTCAATGGCTACGACCGCGACCTGAACCGCGTGCGCTGCGAAGCCATTATTCGCCGCGTTGAAGAACTGTTCCCCGGCGCGGGCGATGCCGAACAGGCCCAGTTCTGGACCGGGCTGCGTCCGGCCACACCGTCCAACGTGCCGTTGATTGGCAAGACCCGGCTGCCCAACTTTTACCTCAACACCGGCCACGGCACGCTGGGCTGGACCCACTCCTGCGGCTCGGGCAAGTCGATTGCGCGGATCGTCAGCGGCCTGGCCCCCGAGGTGGACTTCGCATTTTGCGGCGTCAGCGCCCAGTCGCGCGCGACGGGTCCGGCAGGCCCAACAGTCGCAACTGGCACGACCGCAAAACCGTAGCCGGCAGGCAGCGCCGTTACGGCGCTGCCGTAAACACCGTCAGCACGCCGGTATAGCCGTACAGGTGGTGGCGGGCAATTTCGCCGCCGGCGAAAAACCCGACCAGCGGCACGTCGCCCAGCGCACGCCGCACAATCTGCAGCTCGGCACTGGGCGCGCCAAAGTGCGGCCCGCCGCGGCCCGAGCAGCTCACGTAAATCGCACCGGCAATGCGGCGTGCCGGGTGTGGCGCCGAGTCAGCCTGCGTGCCGCTCAAGGCACTGGCCACTTCCAGCGTGAGCTCCTCCGGCTCCAGCTCCTCGCGGATCTCGGCGCAGACACGCACCAGGTCAGCACGCGCTGCCTCGGCGTTGCGCTCGCAAAAAGCCAGCTTCGTGCCCACAGCCGGCATGTCGGCGATGGCGATGCCGCTGCGTACCGGGTCCAGGCCGATGATGTGTCGCACAACCACATCGGCGCCAAACTGACCGCGTCGCTGGACGCGGCCGTCCTGCAGCGACGCATCGGCGCTGCGCAGCCCGACCAGCGTGGTGCGCACTTTTTCCAGCGCATCGCGCGGCTGGTCCAGCGAGACGCCGAGGTCGGCCAGCATCACGTCCAGCGCACTCTGGCCGTCCAGGCTGGTCACCACATTGGCGTCACAGGCGGTGATCTCGTACTCGCGGGACGTCGGCTGGCAGCCCTGGGTGATGCGCGACATCAGCGCCGCGCCCTGTGCGAAGGCGACGCCGCTCAGGCCGCCACTGAACACGCCGCGGGCAGCGCCGTGGCCCTTGACGTTGCCGTTGCCGCTGAGCGCAAACTGCACCACCGCATTGCGGCTCGACGCCAGCCCGCCAAACACATAGCCGCTGCTGGTACGTTGGGCCATCTCGTCGATCAGCTCGGCCACATCGGGCGTGCCAGCGTCGGCATGCACCAGCGCGGTATGCGCTTTGAAATGCGTCGCGTGGGCCGGCGGCAGCGGGGAAATACCGGAAAACACGCGGTACTGGTCGCTCGGCAGCTCGCACAACATGACGGCCAGCGCGGGCTCGTCGAAATACTCGACGTTGTTGGAAGCGATGCCTATGCCCACCGTACCCGCCCAGTCGGTGATCTCGTGCAGCTCGCCGCTCAGGAAATCAAGGATGGCCTGCGCCTCGCCGGCGTAGTGGTCGGTGATGTAGAGCAGGCCCAGCGAAGGCGCGCTGGCATATGCAGGCAAGGCCATGTGCGCGCGCAGCTGCGCCAGCACCAGCCCGGCCGCCATGCGCCATTGCGGATGGGTGGCGTGGCCGTAGGGGAAGAGTTTCATGGCATCCCGACCAGAGAATTAGCGGCTGGCCCTGGGTGCGTTCTTGCGAACCGTCTTGTGGGGAGTCTTGCGCGCCGGTGTTTTTGGTTTGACCGCCGATGCGGTTTTGGCCGCGGCCGGCGTGGGCCAGGCCTGCGCGCTGCGCAGTGCCGTGTCCATCGCCGAGCGCGCGCCTTTGGCCACGGTTTTCCCTGCTGCATCGGTCATGCCTCTGGCCAGCCCGGTGGCCATGCCGGTGGCGGATTTCATCGCCTCTTTCGCCAGGCCGGTGGCCATGTTTTTAGTGGTGCTCATCGCGTTTTTCTTTGCCGCGTCCTGCATGGCTGTGGTGGCAATGCTTTGAAACTGCTGGGTCAGCGCGCCCCACCACTGCATTGGGTCCACCACACCGCCGGCGGCGGGCTGGGGTGCGGCTTTGCCTTCGGGCTTCGCGGCTGTTGCGGCCCTGGCGGCCTTTGTGCCTTTGTCATAACTGGTAGGCGGCACCTCCAGCCCTGAAAAGGCCCTGACCTTGTCCGAGGCCTTCATCGCGCTGTCGGCCACCGTGTCAGCCACTTTGAGCTTGAAGGCGTTGGCGACATCGCCCATGTTGAAGTTCATGCCCTTGAGCGTCGCCAATGTCATTTTTTGGACTTCCAGCGCCTGAATGGTGGCTTTCAGGGCCATGGCGTTCTGGTCCAGCCAGAACTGCACCGCCTTGAGCTCCTCGATGCGTTTGTCGAGCTCTTCAACATTAAGCGTGGGGGCCACCCAGTTGCCCAGATTGGGAAGCTGCGGAATTTTCTGCGCGGCGCTGTCGGCCGCCTGTTTGGCCAGGTTCTGCAGAAAATCAAAACCCGGGACCAGCTTGCCGAAGCCGGCAAAAGAAGGACTGTCTGCGTTACTCATGCCTGTCTCCTGATGTTGTGTGGATCTGGGTTGACGACGAACTGCACTGCGCCAACCTTCGCCCCATTGTGCAGGGTCACGCGGAGACGTCAACCCGTTTTTGAAAAGACCAGCGGCCGGACGGCGGGCCGCATCCACCCTCTGTTCAACCCGCATGCCGGTTCGAAGTGTCAGAACAAATAGGCCTCCAGCCCTTATGCAGATTGGGTAAGCAGCTATTAATTAAATAGCATTGTCAGCTCTTGGCGCCATAGGACGGCGGACGCCGCTCGCGCAGGCTGGCGACGCCCTCACGCACATCGGGGCCAGCAAAACCCATGAACTCCAGCGCCAGCGAGGCATCGAAGGCCGGCCCGGCCTGGCGCAGCCAGTTATTGAGCGCGTACTTGGTCCAGCTGATGGCGGTTTGCGAGCCTGCGGCCAGCCGGTCGGCCACCTCATAGGCCTTGGGCAACAACTCGTCGTCGTTGACGGCCAACGAGACCAGGCCGATGCGTTCGGCCTCTTCGCCGCTGATCGGCTCGCAGAGCATCAGGTAGTACTTGGCCTTGGCCATGCCGCACAGCAGCGGCCAGACAATGGCCGCGTGGTCGCCAGCGGCCACGCCCAGGCGCGTGTGGCCATCGACGATCTTCGCGCTTTTGGCGGCAATCGAGATGTCAGCCAGCAGGCCCGCCACCAGCCCGGCACCCACGGCGGGGCCATGCAGCGCGCTGACGATGGGTTTGTCGCAGTTGATCACGTTGTAGACCAGGTCGCGCGCCTCCTTCCAGACGCGGGTGCGGGTGGCAAAGTCGTCGGCCATGTCCTGCACCAGCGCCAGGTCACCGCCACCGGAAAAACCCAGGCCGTCGCCACGCAACACGGCGCAACGCACCGAGTCGTCGCTGCCCACGTCGCGCCAGATCTGGGCGAGTTCGCGGTGGCCGTCGTGCCCGGCCGTTGGCAGCTTGCCATTGAGGGCCTTCATCTGGATGTCCAGCACCGCCCCGTTCACACCGCGTCGCGTGATGTGCAGGGTCTGGTAAGCGCGGTAATCGGTCGGCTGGGAAGTCATGCTGTCTCCGTTGGTTTCCAGATGGGATTCCCGAATTGTGCCTCGCGCCCGCCACTGGCCGCTCACTTGACCTTCATCAACCGCAACCCTGGCGACCAGGCACATGATGGTAATGAACACATGAAGGAGTCACCGAATGGACAAACTGCAAGCCGCCCCCTACCAACAGCAGTTGCTGGAAACGCGCGTCGCCCTGCTCGCACAGATTTCTGCGCAGCGTGGCGGTGTCGTCAGCCGCGCCGATGCCGCAGCCGAGCACTTTGGCCACCCCGAAGACTCGCGCGCGCAGGTCGCGAGTGAGCGTGAGATCGAATTCGCACTGGGTGAACGCGAGACGGCTGAACTGGTTGCCATCGACGGCGCTTTGGGGCGCATTGAAGCCGGTGTGTATGGCCAATGCACCAGCTGTGGCGTTGCGATTCCTGCGGCCAGGCTGCAAGTCAGCCCCGAAGCGGCACGCTGCATGGCCCGCCAGGACAAGGCCGAGCACCCGCGCCAGATCTGAGCCTGCGAACTTTCCCTTTCCCCCACATCTCAAGAAAGAATACATGAGTACTTTTCACGTCGTTGTCTGGATCGACCAGTCCGAAGCCCATGTGCTGATGTTTGACCGCGAACACATGCAAGCCCAGCGCATCAAGTCGCGCACGCACCACAAACACCAGGGCAAGGCCGACGACAGCGCCGCCTTTTTTGCCGACGTCGCCCGGGCCCTGAAAGGCAGCCATGAAGTGCTGCTCA
>NZ_JBDNGU010000117.1:0-3147 GCF_041689105.1 Polaromonas sp.
AGCAAAGAGGTGAAAAAATGCCACGTCGTCGCGAAGTCCCTAAACGTGAAATTCTTCCTGATCCGAAATACGGCAATGTTGACCTTGCCAAATTCATGAACGTGATCATGCAAGGCGGCAAAAAAGCCGTCGCAGAGCGCATCATTTACGGCGCGCTCGACTTCATCGAGAAAAAGAACCCGGGCAAAGACCCGCTGGAAGCTTTCCACATGGCCATCGGCAACATCAAGCCCATGGTTGAAGTGAAGTCCCGCCGCGTTGGCGGTGCCAACTACCAGGTGCCGGTTGAAGTGCGTCCGGTCCGCCGCATGGCCCTGGCCATGCGCTGGCTCAAGGAGGCCGCCAAGAAGCGCGGCGAGAAGTCCATGTCCCTGCGTCTGGCCAATGAGCTTATGGAAGCCACCGAAGGCCGTGGCGGCGCCATGAAAAAACGTGACGAAGTTCACCGCATGGCCGAAGCCAACAAGGCGTTCAGCCACTTCCGTTTCTGATTTTCGCTGGCAGTATTTGCTGCATTGATTTGACGGGTTGCCGGCCGGGCTCAAGGTGCCAAACGCCTTGATTCCGGGTGGTTCAACCCCAATTTCTGCCGCTGGGCGCACAAGGTCCTGACGGCAGACACGTAGAAAAACACAAGAGATGCCTGGGTGGGCAGTTTTTCAACGAGTCTTTTTCTCTTTGTTCGCAATCCCGAACTGAAAGTAATTTATGCCCCGCGCAACCCCCATTGAAAACTACCGCAATATCGGTATTTCAGCCCACATCGATGCTGGTAAAACCACCACCACCGAACGCGTCCTGTTTTACACGGGCGTGAACCACAAAATTGGTGAAGTCCACGACGGTGCTGCCACCATGGACTGGATGGAGCAGGAGCAGGAGCGTGGCATCACGATCACCTCTGCAGCCACCACCTGCTTCTGGAAGGGCATGGACAAGTCCCTGCCTGAGCACCGCATCAACATCATCGACACCCCTGGCCACGTTGACTTCACGATTGAAGTCGAGCGTTCCATGCGTGTGCTTGACGGTGCTTGCATGGTGTATTGCGCCGTGGGTGGTGTTCAGCCCCAGTCCGAAACCGTCTGGCGCCAGGCCAACAAATACAAGGTTCCACGCCTTGCTTTCGTGAACAAGATGGATCGTACTGGTGCCAACTTCTTCAAAGTTGTTGAGCAGATGAAGCTGCGCCTGAAAGCCAGCCCTGTGCCTATGGTGATCCCGATCGGCGCTGAAGAAAACTTCACCGGCGTGGTGGACCTGATCAAGATGAAAGCCATCATCTGGGATGAGGCCTCACAAGGCATGTTGTTCACCTACAGCGACATTCCGGCTGAGCTGCTGGAACTGGCTAAAGAGTGGCGCGAGAAGATGGTTGAAGCTGCGGCTGAGGCCTCTGAAGAATTCATGAACAAGTACCTTGAAGAAGGTGATTTGACCGAGGACGAGATCAAGCTGGGCATCCGCACGCGTACCATCGCCAGCGAGATCCAGCCGATGTACTGCGGCTCTGCCTTCAAGAACAAAGGCGTGCAGCGCATGCTGGATGCCGTGATTGAATTCATGCCATCGCCTGTCGACATTCCGCCCGTCAAGGGCATGGACGAAGACGAAGTACCGACCACTCGCAAGGCTGACGATAGCGAGAAGTTTTCTGCACTCGCATTCAAACTGATGACTGACCCGTTTGTGGGCCAGCTCACTTTCGTACGGGTCTATTCCGGCGTACTGAAAAAAGGCGACAGCGTCTACAACCCGATCAAGGGCAAGAAAGAGCGCATCGGTCGTATTGTGCAGATGCACGCCAACAACCGTGAAGAAGTTAGCGAAATCCGCGCCGGTGACATCGCTGCCTGTGTGGGCCTGAAAGACGTGACCACGGGTGAAACCCTGTGCGATCCGGATGCCATCGTCATGCTGGAGCGCATGGTGTTCCCCGAGCCTGTGATTACCCAGGCCGTGGAACCAAAAACCAAGGTCGACCAGGAAAAAATGGGCATCGCCTTGCAGCGCCTGGCGCAAGAAGATCCGTCTTTCCGCGTCAAAACCGACGAAGAGTCTGGCCAGACCCTGATCGCCGGTATGGGCGAGCTGCATCTGGAAATCATTGTTGACCGCATGAAGCGCGAGTTCGGTGTTGAAGCCAACGTTGGCAAGCCGCAAGTGGCTTATCGCGAAACGATTCGCAAGACCATCGAAGACGCAGAAGGCAAGTTTGTGCGTCAGTCCGGCGGTAAGGGTCAGTACGGCCACGTCGTGCTCAAGATCGAGCCGAACGAGCCAGGCAAAGGCATTGAGTTTGTTGACGCCATCAAGGGCGGAACGGTGCCACGCGAGTACATTCCTGCAGTCGAAAAAGGTATTCACGAGGCAGTGACCTCGGGCGTGCTGGCCGGCTACCCGGTGGTTGACGTGAAAGTCACGCTGCATTTTGGTTCGTACCACGATGTGGACTCGAACGAGATGGCCTTCAAGATGGCTGCGATTTTTGGCTTCAAAGAAGGCTGCCGCAAGGCCAGCCCGGTGATTCTGGAGCCGATGATGGCGGTCGAGGTGGAGACGCCTGAAGACTACGCTGGCAACGTGATGGGCGACCTGTCCTCGCGCCGCGGCATGGTTCAGGGCATGGAAGACATGGTGGGTGGCGGCAAGGCCATCAAGGCTGAAGTGCCCCTGTCTGAAATGTTCGGTTACTCGACCACACTGCGTTCAATGTCGCAGGGTCGTGCAACCTACACCATGGAATTCAAGCATTACTCGGAAGCCCCGCGCAATGTGTCCGAAGCCATCATGGCTGCACGCGCCAAGTAAAAAGTACACCCCCGAGACGGCTTTGCCGCCTCCCCCTCAAGGGGGCACCGCCTACGGCCCGGCAAAGCCGGTTCCGTGGCGGTTGCTGGAATGGATTTCCTGTCTTCGGCGCCACTTTTGTGGTTGGCCCGCTGCCCGTGGCGAGGCCTCAGCTGGAGACGTTAAACAGACACGGGCATGTTCTTTGGAGATTTGAAATGGCAAAAGGCAAATTTGAGCGGACCAAGCCGCACGTCAACGTAGGCACGATTGGGCACGTTGACCATGGCAAGACCACACTGACGGCAGCGATCACGACCGTGCTCGCAGCCAAATTCGGCGGCGAAGCCAAAGGCT
>NZ_JBDNGU010000118.1:0-4625 GCF_041689105.1 Polaromonas sp.
GGAGAAGCCAGCCGTAGACAACTCCGACTTGGCTCCGCTTGGTCTGCTGACTTTCTGCGTCCTTGTCCTGCGCAACGGATTCACCGTGACCGGCGAGAGCGCCTGTGCATCGCCCGAAAACTTTGATCCCGAAATAGGCCGAAAAATCGCACGAGCCAACGCTGTGCAAAAGATTTGGCCCCTCATGGGTTACGAGTTGAGGTCCAAACTTGCCGAACAACGCTCAAACCAATCAAGCTGAAAGGAGCTGAAAATGCCAACAATGAAAGAAGACGACGGCGGTCCCGATAACGAAGAGCTGATCATCGTTGAAGAAAAGCCGGTCACAACAGACGATGGCGATGACGAACGACTGGTAAGCAATGAGGACGACGACGGCGCTGGGGGCGACTCCAACGACCAAGAGCGCGAGGCCATCCGTGAGCGCCGCCGCTTGGAGAAAGTTGACCGCAAAAAGCGCCGCGATGATGCCATCAGCCGGGACAAGCTCGAGCTGGACTTCCTGCGCAAGCGCAACGATGACCTGGAGCGCCGCATGGGCAGCGTTGAGCAGCGCTCGCACCAAGCCGACCTCGGGCAGCTTGACGCCCAGATCGCCCAGGCCCGCAACGAGGCCGAAATGGCTGAGCGTGTTATCTCCAAGGCTGTAGCCGCAGGCAATGGCGACGACGTTACGCAGGCGATGCGCTACCGCGACCAAGCCTTGCAAAAAGCGCAGCAGTTGGCGTTTTCGAAGCAGCAGGCAGCACAGCAGCGGCAGTTGCCAAAGAACCAAGGCATGGACGACATGACCTTGCACTACGCCAAGGAGTTCATCAGCGAGAACAAGTGGTACGACCCGCAAGGCCGAGACGAAAACTCAGCGATTGTTCTGGCCATCGACCAGACCCTCCACCGCGAGGGGTTGCGTCCCGACACCGAGGAGTATTGGGACGAGCTGCGTGACCGTGCAGCGCGGCGCATCCCGGAGAAGTTTGGCGCTGCCGAAAAGCCAGCCCAGTCGCTTCGCACGCCGCGCGGTGGCCCAGCCGTTGGCTCTGGCCGCGAGCACGCACCGACCTCCACCCGCAACGAGGTGTACATCAGCCCCGAGCGCAAGCAGGCGTTAATTGACGCTGGCGTTTGGGATGACCCGCTTTTGCGTCAAAAATACGTCAAACGGTATTCCGAGTACGACAGAGCAAAACGCTCTTGATTGTTTTAAAACAGATTCAGACCTATAATTTCACCCAATTGCTGAAAGGAGCAATAAATGTCCGATGAACGCTTAAAAAAATCCGCTGGTGACAACCGTGAAAGCCGTGCGATGGTAGATCGTGCTGCAACAGAATCACGCGCTCTGTCCGATGATGAGCGGGTTGAAATGTTCCGGCAGCAGTTTCACCAGTCCTCACTTCCGGACTTGCCAAAACTTGATAGCTGGCACACGTGCTGGCTGACCACGACAAACTCACGCGACTCAATCCACATGCGCATGCGTCTGGGTTATGAGCCACTGAAGCCAGAGGATGTTCCTGGCTGGGACTACGTCACCATTAAAACGGGTGATTGGGTCGGCTTTATTGGCGTGAACGAGATGCTTGCTTTCAAGCTGCCCATGAGCCTGTACGAAAAGTACATGCAGGAAGCCCACCACGACGCGCCAATGCGCGAAGAGGAAAAGCTCACTGACACGGCTGATTTCATGGAGCAGCAAGCTCGAGCATCAAAGTCGCGGATCGACAAGGGTGATGGCATGTCCGAGTTTGGGCAAAACAGGAAAGCTCATTTCGAGCTGACTTGAAGCTAGGTCCAATTCAACCATCCCTCAAGGAGAACGCAAATGTCATCGACAAGCGCACCTTTTGGCTTTCTTGCCTCTTACCACAACAGTGGTCAGATGCGCCCGAAGGCCTACACTGTAGCAAGCACCTACGCCGCCAACATTTTCTCGGGTGACCCCGTGAAGCTGACCGACGCCGGCGTGGTTCAACTGGGTTCGTCTGACGGCACCCGAGCTGGCACCACCGACGGCATTACCCTCCTGGGTATTTTCGCCGGCTGCCAGTACACCGACGTTTTGGGCAAGCCCACCGTCAGCCCCTTCTGGCCCTCTGGAACCACGGCGACGGACATCATCGCTTGGGTTCTGGACGATCCAGAAACGCTGTTCGAGGTGCAGTACAACAACCCCTCCGCTGGCACCACCGTTCAAACGGCTGTTGGCGAAGAGTGCGATTGGACTGTTGCCTCGCCCGGTGGCTCGACCCGCACGGGCCTGAGCAATACCAACCTCACCGCCATTCAAGCAACTTCTGGCCAGTTCCAGATCACCGGCTTCTCTGGCAACATCAATGACTCGCTGACCGACGCTTATGTTGTGGCCACCGTTCGTATCAACGAACACGCCTACAAAGCAGCCGTCAACAGCATCTAAGGAGGGCTGAAAAATGGCAACCCCAATGCGTAGTACGGACTTCCGTTCCGTAGTTGAGCCGATTCTGAACGAAGTGTTCGACGGTGTTTATGAGCAGCGCGCTGACGAATGGAAACAAGTTTTCCGCGAGCAAAAAGGCATCCCACGCAATTACCACGAAGAGCCCGTCCTGTACGGTTTCGGTGCTGCGCCTGAGCTGCCTGACGGCATGGCAGTGACTTACCAGTCCGGTGGCGTCCTGTTCCTGCAGCGCTACCTTTACAAGGTGTACGGCTTGGCCTTCGCTTTGACCAAAGTTCTGGTTGAAGACGGCGACCACATCCGTATCGGCCAGACCTACGCCAAGCACCTGGCGCAGTCCCTGATCGAGACCAAAGAGACCCTGGCTGCCAACATCCTGAACCGCGCCTTCAACGGTGCGTATGTCGGCGGTGATGGCGTCTCGCTGATCTCCACGGCCCACCCAATCGTCAACGGCACGTTCAGCAACCAGCTGTCCACCGCCGCTGCTTTGTCGCAGACCTCCTTGGAGCAGATGCTCATCCAGATTCGCAACGCTGTTGATAACAACGGCAAGCGCATCCGCTTGACACCCAAGAAGATCGTGGCCGGCCCGTCTAACGTGTTCCAGGCAGAGACCCTGCTCAAGAGCGTGTTGCGTTCCGGTACCGCCGACAACGACATCAACCCTGTGAAGTCGATGGGCTTGCTGGCCGATGGCCAAGCCAACCTTTCGCGAATCACATCGACCACCGCCTGGTGGATTCAGACCGACGCCCCCGAAGGTCTGAAGCTGTTGATGCGTCGCGGCTT
Source organism: Polaromonas sp. (assembly GCF_041689105.1). Classification (GTDB taxonomy): domain Bacteria; phylum Pseudomonadota; class Gammaproteobacteria; order Burkholderiales; family Burkholderiaceae_C; genus Polaromonas. The sequence goes on from NZ_JBDNGU010000118.1 coordinate 3,230, forward strand.
GGAGAAATCCATGGAGGGCGACTTCGAAACCGACAGCATGCGCTACAAGGCCACGGAGCGTTACGTTCTGGGCTGGACTGACCCACGCGGTTTATTCGGAACATCCGGAGTTTAAGTTTTACGCGGGGCGATACAATTGCCCTGCCTAAGATGCCAAACGAAGCCTCCGCTTAATGCGGGGGCTTTTCTGGGCACCTTTATCAAGCGCTGCAGACAGCCAAGCCCTGGCTGACGACATGCAGACGGCGGCGCTTTTAACTCGCATGTGAGGAAATCACCATGGCATCGACTACTTTTTCCGGCCCAGTCACTTCGAACAACGGTTTTATTGGCACAGTCACTGGCACAGTCACTGGCAGCGTCGAGACGGCTGCCTTCGTTGGCCTGACCCCAGTAGCCACCGCCGCTTTGCCGCCTGCCGCTGCGGCCAACCTTGGCCAAGTGCGCCTGGTCAACGACAACGGCGTCGGTAACGACGAGTACTGCTTGGTCATCAGCACGGGCGCCGCCTGGGTGACCGCTGTTGGAGCGGCTCTGAGCTAAACCCTTCTGGGATAACAACGCGGGGGCTTTGACCCCTGTTTTTTAAATCAGGAGATCACCATGGCTGACGCAGTAACTTCACAAACCATTCTTGACGGTGAGCGCCTGTTCACCGGCAAGTTCACGAACATCTCGGACGGTACCGGCGAGGCTGGCGCGCTCAAGATTGACGTCTCCACGCTGGCCCCCAGCGCCTCGGGCAACGCCTGCAACGGGGTCAAGATCAACAAACTCTGGGTACAAACCCAGGGCATGGGGGTTGACATATTGTGGGACGCTACGACGGATTTGCTTTGCGAGACTATTCCTGAAAATCAGTTCTATCACATGTGCTACGACATGTTTGGCGGGCTGCCCAACAACGCGGGCGCTGGCGTGACCGGCGATGTGCTGTTCGCGACGGTGGGGGCCGCTGCTGGCGACCGCTACACGATCGTGATTGAGGGCATCAAGACCTATGCTGTTCCGACGTAATCCCGAAAGAAAAAGGATGGTGTCATGGAACTGATGGTCTGGAACATCGTCTTAAGTGCGGTAATAACGATCATGGGCTTTTTGCTTAAAAGTAAGTTTGACGAGATCTCGCGTCTCGGAATCCTGATCAACCGCACGCGGGAAGAGGTCGCACGAGACCACATTACACGCTTAGAGTTCAGAGCGGATATGCAGCAGCTGATGGACAGGTTCGATCGGCTGGAGAGAAAGATTGATTGTCTTAACGGCCGCCAAGGCCACGATTAACCGGAGAAACACCATGGGCTGCACATACGTTAAAGAGTTTGATTTCAACAAAAAAACTGCCGGCGAGAAATTCTCGATGGGCGGCACGGTCAAGGGTTACGCCGAGGGCGGA
>NZ_JBDNGU010000119.1:0-20463 GCF_041689105.1 Polaromonas sp.
TCTGCCAAAGACAGGTCAACCTTCTTCACCGACCAGGGCGTCTTCAGTCCAAGAAGGTGTTCGTACAGCGCGGTATCTTTCATGGCACGGTCAATCAATTTGGAAAACTGAATTGTGCTGGAGTGAAGGAAAATTCACAGTAGATTCGATGAAGAACCGAAACAAATAGCTTGTTTTTCGAGTCCGATGATTGCGAAATTATTATTGGCCCAAAAGTCCTAAGCAGGAATGAGGTGAAAATTGACATACTGCACCGATTGACCAAATTAGGCTGGTCGCATTGCCGTGTTAAACATTCCGAAGTGAAATACCGCTAGTCACTCTTTCTAAATCTCAAAAAAATTGATTCAGCCAAAGTTTGACCCTCATCCGTCAAGTCAGCAGATCGCGCAAAGTGTGAACTCTGCCGAATTTGATCTTTGATCGCTGTACGACGATTTTCAACGTAGCGATGATCTACCTGTGTGGAAATTGCACTCAGCCAGCCATCAATGACCGCAAATACATAGCAGGCATGTAGCAGTCCAACTGTGCTTCTCAGCTCATTTTTCCAAGGTGAAAAGAAAGTAATGTCATTTGCTTTTACAAGTGGTACTTTGCGTTCAAGCAGCGATAGTTGCAAGTGCATTGCCTCGTGAATAATCGCTTCGGCTAATCTTAAAGCGTTCCATTTCACGACCGTTTCGGGAATTGACACGAATATGGAAAAGGGAATCGCTGGCTCACTAAAGCTGACATCCGATTCATTGTCAGTTGGTATTAAAGCGTGCAGACTTTTAACAAGCATACGCACACTTTCGTGGAGTGTCGGTACCAGCGCAATTAGTGCGAATGCTTCGTTTAAAGCTTTTGCCAAAAATGGTGAGCGAAGTTGTGCTTCACAGTGGAACTTCACGCCCTTCGATTCAAAATGCTGAAGCAAGGCGAATGGCAATACCTCCACGGCTACAAACTGTTGACGTTCCAACAAAATCATCAATATTCGGTCTGGGTTCTGGCCGAGGAACGTTGAGGTTGAGTATTCCTCTTGTCCAAATTCCTTTTGTGCTCGGATTTCGGCCAATCCTTCAACCACGAGCACTTCGGTTAGTTGTGGTAGCCAAAGTTCGCTGCCCCCCCGAAGGCATTTTCTAAGTTGATCAGGCGACAGCTCGCGTGCTCCCAAAGAATGAGTAAACAAGTGTGAACCGTTGGCCTGAATAAATAGTGGAGACGGCGTGATTGGAATTTGGTGAAATTTCAAATCCTACGCAACTGTTATGTTCAGGTCGTAAGGCGCGATTGATGTCTGCCGGGTCTGTACTATTAAAAAAAATCAGAAGACCGCCATTGGAATCACTCCAACCCCGATTGAGTTGAATGAGAACTCGATGCGTTTCTTCACCGGGTATGTAATCGTTGTGTACGCGAATCGTTTGCCCAACTACAAGTTTATGAACCGTAACGTCCACTCGCTCCAAAAGCTTTACCCCGAAAGACTTTTCCACGCAATCCCGGAGCCAACTTAGACTCTCTGCGGACGTCAGATTACTAAACTCTTCGGGTAGTCTTTCGTGTAGCAGACTGAATTCATACTGCTCATAAAATTCCGCCTCAATCAACTGCCAGGGTGCATCACCCTCGAACCAGCCTAGAAGATTCTCACTGAAGTCCTGCTCAAAAGCTTTCGTCCCCAGAAAGTACCGAAAAGGCTTCTCTACCTGCTCTTTGTCCTGAATATCACGAAAAATCACATTGCACCTTCGGCAACTAGCTTCTGATTAATTTTCTTAATGATGAATTGCTGGTCGTGACAATAAACCGAAGGATTATTGAAGCTTGAACCATCTTTCCAACGATGCAACGGCATCCCGCCGCCGCATATCCTCAATTGCGGGCAGGACTGACACTCAGAAGATGTAGGTGTCTGCAGGGCGTGATATTCCTCGAATTCAGCAGAGTCGAAAACGCTTTTGAGTGAATTTTTTTGAACTGACCAAGGTGCCTGGAACTTGTCGGCACCAGCAAAAGAACTTTTGAGCGTGTCATTTTTGCTGATAGAACCATCGGTTTCTATCACCGCAATACCGTACTCCGACTGACCAAGACCTTCTTTAATACCTTGACCACCTAGAGATAGTTTAATTAGGTCATCAAGAAAACGAATACGAACAGGCGACGAGTCAGCGAGATAAACATCTAACAGGCCTGCGAGCCACTGTCCATATTCAACCGAATCGAATTTGTCTTTGCCAAATGGCAAATTGGTGTGGTTACCATCCCGATAAAGGAAATCCATGGAAGGAGCGCCAAGATTCTTTAAAAATAAATACACTTCAGCAGGGTCTGAAGTAGGATCAATAACGGACAGCACACCCGCAAAAAGAAATTTGGACGAAGGGTGGACGCGTAGTTTTTCTATGCCCGCAATGACTTTGTCGAAGGTGCTTTCGCTTTTCTTACCAATTCGAAATTTATCGTTGGTTTGCCGTGGCCCATCTAGGCTAACTGAAAGCGATACGCGATAGGCCTCACAGATATCTAAAATCTCTTCGGATATCAACATGCCATTTGTCTGCATGCAGACCACATGCTCAATAGGTAACGAAGCTCTTAAAGACTCGAAAAGGTATCTGAGTCTTCTTGCTCCCATCATCAATGGCTCACCACCGTGCAGCACAACTGCAAACGGCGCAGATTGACCTGCAGTAAATTCCTTTAACGCCGCACCAAGCGCGGCGATAGTGTCACGGGAAATAAGCGCCGGCATATCCTTCCAGCCGTCATCTCCCATGTTGTAGACATAGCAATAACTGCAGTTGATATTGCACTGGCTGGCAACTTTGACCAGCAGGGTATCAATTTTCAACCTTGTTCCGCTTAGCGGTTGTGACGATTGTGAGCACGGTCATAGGCACCGAGCGTAATCGCATCTTTGTTTCGGACTTCGTCAATCAAACGCGCAAGTGCAGGACTGTTCACACTTTTTAGATCGACATCTAATTTTGTGTTCACCAAAGTTGGCATTACTTGTTTTTGCTGATGTTGCTGGAGTTGCATATTTGGCTCTCGAAGGCAGGCAATGGCACCTGAAGCTATTATAGGCAATAGTTTTTATTTTTGTTAATTAAAGTTATTCAATTAAATCAACAAGTTACGTAAGTAAATTTCTATTTTTATACAATTACTTTTTAAAAATTCTCTTTAAAATCAACGCTCTATTGATATCTATCTTCTATCGTAAACTGCTCATAGCGCCCAGCCCACTTTTTTCTGGCTGCTCAACTGGGCGGCCAACCTACTGATTGCCTGCTAGCCCACGACGGCAGCATAGGGCGATAGGTTTGCAGAAGAAGGGTCCGTTGTGCGAGGCGCGTCCGACCAATCCTTTGTAGGTTTGATCGCTGTTTTTTTGGGGGGGGAATTAGCCTGAATCCCAATGAATACGGGCGTAAGCAGATATTAAATAAATAGCAGTCAAGCCATTGATTTAGACGTTTTCTCACCAGCCTGCCTCAACGTGGCGGCGGCAGCGGTCGCCCGAGGATGCGCGGCCACAGCTAGTTGAGCAGCTAGCCTGCACCGCTTCTGCCGCCAACGTTAGCCGGCGTTATGGTTTGCCAGATGTTGTCTGTACGCGCTGCCCCCGCAGGCTGTTCGGCCAGCGCGAAGCTGAAAACATAGCTAGGTGCCTGGCCCATGCGCAGGTCGGTCAGCACGGCTTTGCCTGACTGCTGATGCATTTTAAAAAACCCGTGGGTAAAGGCGGCCAGGCGCACGCTCTGCTGGTAGCCCATGTCGCTGAGCACGTCATAGTCGTCGGCGCCAAACGAGGCCTGGCCGTGGCGCACGAGGTAAAGGGTTCCCATGCGCAAATTGTGCTGGCGTGCTGCAGCCTGCCGAGTCCCGTGCGTGACGGTTCAGGCCCCCAGTAGCACCTTGGCGACAGTGGCGCTGTCCACATTGCCGCCGCACAGCGTGGTGCCCACGACCTGGCCCTGCAGTTGCGCGCGCTCCTGCATCGCGCCGGCAAAACTCGCGGCACCGGCGCCTTCGGCGACGTTGTGCGTGTCGGCGTACAAAGCCCGCATGGCCTGCGCCACTTCTTCGTCCGTCACCTGGACGATGTGGTCGATGTGCGGCGCAATGATGTCCAGCGCCTTCTGGTCGGCGATGCGGCAGGCCATGCCGTCGGCCAGTTGGGTGCTGACTGGCGCTTCGACGACGCGGCCTGCTGCCAGTGAGTCGGCGTAGGTGGTGGCATGGGCGCTGATTACACCGACGACGCGCAGCCGGCGGCCCAGCGCCAGCTTGGCGGCAATCGCCGAACACGCGCCCGAACCCTGGCCGATGGGCACGTACACCACATCCAGCTGCGGTACCGCCAGCATGAACTCCCACCAGCTGGTAGCGACACCGCTGAGCAGGTCGGCATGAAAACTCGGCACCATGTGGGCGCCGCGCTCTGCGGCCAGGGCCATGGCGTGCTCGCGGCTTTCCTGAAAGTCGTCGCCGTATTCGATCAGCGTCACGCCGAGTGCGCGCATGGCGGCGTTTTTCTCCAGCGAGTTGCCGCGCGGAACCACGATGGTGCAAGCCACGTTATGCGCGCGCGCCGCCCAGCCTATGCTCTGGCCGTGGTTGCCGCGCGTGGCGCTGATGACTTCCTTCGGCAGCGTGCCGGCCTGGCACAAGGCGTCGAAGTAGGTCAGTCCGCCGCGTATCTTGAAGGCGCCCACTGGCGTGTGGTTCTCGTGCTTGATCCAGCAGTCGGTGCCTAGGCGCTGGCTGGACAGCCCCCAGCGGTATTGCGGCGTGGCCTGGAACGCGCGGTAAACCACGCGGGCCGCGTGTTCGATGTCTTGCAAATCTGGCAGTTGGCTGGCGGCTGGCGGCGCCGGCTTGCGCAGCGCGGCCGTCATGCGCGCGCCTTTGGTGGAGTCAACATTCAGCTTCCATTCGATTCGAGCGTGACGCGGCCGCGTGGCGTCTGCAGCGTGGCGACGAGCGCGGGCATACCTTGCGTCACCTGGACGCCGACCAGGCCGATGACGGCATGGGCGGCCTGCAATTTTTCAGGGCGTGGATGGCTGGCTTGCAGTGCTTCCAGCGTCACGCCCGAAGCCTGCATCGCATCCAGCGGATGGGCGGCGCGGGAAGGGTCTTCGCCGGCTTCGCCCCACTGGATCAGGGTGGGCAGGGCGCCGTAGAAAAGCCGCTGGCCGTCGTCACGCACGGTGATGCGCCAGTGGAGCATGCCGCTGGCGGTTTGCCGCGCGGCCTGGACGACAGCGCCGCGTTCCAGGCCTTGCGCGGCCAGCGCCTTGACGGCGGAGATCACGCCCGGAACGCTGACGACAAAATGAATCAGCTGCGGCCCGCCGCTGGCCACCCGTGATTGAAGCAGCGGGTCGTCCATGTCGAACCAGCGGTGTTTGCCGGAGGCGCGTGTCGGCTTCACCCCGGGCTGGATCGCGATGATCTCAAAATAGGCGCGCGGAAAAGCCGCGCTGGCGATGCTGAACAGGCGGTTGTGCGTGCCCATCAGCGGGTGTTCGCCGCCCGGGCCGGGCGTGATGCCCAGCACCCGTTCGCACCAGGTCACGCCTTGGTCCAGGCTGGCGGCCAGCACGACCAGGTGATCGACCTGTGCATGGATCACAGCGTCACCGAGCCTTCCATGCAGGTGACTGATTCGCCACCGACCCAGACAGACGCCGAGCCGCCTGCGTTTTCGCGGTTCAGGTAAACCCGGCCGGCGCGTCCCAGGCAGGTCCCTTGGGCCACGACGTAGTGGTCGGGTGCAAGGCCGTCGGCCATGAGCCATTGCGCCAGGCTGGCGTTCAGGCTGCCGGTGACCGGGTCTTCATGGATGCCCATGGGTGCGGCAAAGGCCCGCACCTCGAAGTCGGCTGCGCTGACCTCTGCCGGCGCGTTGCCGGAGAAGGCGCGCGCTTCGCGGCTGGAGCGCGCTATTAAAAGAGGAGCTGCTGGCGCTTGATGGGCGCCGATGACGCCAACTTTCAATCCATACTTCTTGAGTGCCAGGTGGTCCGGCTCGATCTGCAGCACGCTGTCGGCGCTGTCCAGCAGCAGGCCCAGCCACACCGGCCCGTTGTCCAGCAACTGCGCGGTGCTGATGTGCTGCGGTTTCAAGCCCAAGGCTGCGGCCACCTGGGCCAGCACGACCGGGCTGGGCGCCGAGCGTTTGAGCGGCGGTGCGGCAAAGGCCTGGCGTGTGCCGCGGGCATGAGGCTGCAGCCGGATGTTGATCAGGCCGGCCTTGCATTCCTGCACGATCACGTCCTTGCGTTGGGGTTTGCCGCCGGCTTGCAGCCAGGCGTGGCAGGTGCCCAGTGTCGGGTGGCCGGCAAAAGGCAGCTCGCCACCGTGCGTGAAGATGCGCACCCGGTAGTCGGCCGAGGGGTCGGTCGCAGGCAGCACAAAGGTCGTTTCAGACAGGTTGGTCCAGTGCGCGAAACGCTGCATGGCTGCATCGTCCAGGACGCTGCCGTCCAGCACCACGGCCAGCGGGTTGCCGAAGTAGGGCTGATCGGTGAATACATCGACTTGTTTGAAGGGCCTGGTTTTCATGGGGCAAACGAAGGTGAGGGTGTCAGGAAAGCTGCATGTCCAGCACGCCCTTGCTGGCCTGGCGGGCACGCATGTTGTCGTACCAGCGCTCGATGTGGGGCCGGCTCTGGCGCTGCTGCGGCAGGCTGAACCAGCGGTGGACTTCGCAGGCGATGGGAATGTCGGCGACGGTAAACCGCTCGCCCACCATGAAGCTGCGCTGGGCCAGGTGCGTGTCCAGTGTGGCCATGTGCGCTTCAACCGCTGCGTTCGAGTCGGCGATCAAGGCGTCGTTGCGTTGCTCGGTGGGCGTGCGTATCAGTTGCCAGAAACCGGCCCGACTGGCCGGGTTCAGTGTGGTCTGCTGCCAGTCCATCCAGCGTTCAGTGTCGAACCGTTCGCGCAGATCGGCGGGGTACATCTGGCCCGGGGAGTGTTTTGCGCACAGGTAACGCACGATGACGTTGGACTCCCAGAGCACGTAGTCGTCGTCCTCGATCACCGGCACCAGCGAGTTGGGGTTCAGCGCGATGTAGTCCGGTGTTTTGACGACGCCGAATAGCCCGCCGGCTTCAGTGCGCTGAAAGTCCAGCGCCAGCTCCTGCGCCGTCCACACCACTTTCTTGACGTTGATGGAGCTCATGCGCCCCCAGATATTGAGCATCTATTTCGCCTCAACGATGTTGGCCCCCACGCTCCCCACTGCGTGTGGTTCGCTGCCCCCCGAGGGGGCGCTGCGCCTGCGGCCCGGCGAAGCCGGTTCTGCGGCCCCTGCTTGTGAAGAGGCGAACCCCGCGCTTGTCGTCGCGGGAGCCTGCGCAGGCCGGCTTTCCCGAATCGCCGCAGCAAGCGCCGCAACGCCGGTGTTGATCTGTTCGATGCTCGCGGTCACGAACGACAGGCGCAGGGTGCGCACGTCCGCGTTGTCGGCGTAAAAGGCAGCGCCTGGAACAAAGGCGACGTTTTTTTCGACGGCGTGGGGAAGCAGGTCTGCGGCGTTCATGCCGGCGGGCAGACGCGCCCACAAAAACATGCCGCCGTCGGGGGTGTTCCAGCTGACGCCCTCGGGCATCTCGCGCTTGAGCGCGGCCAGCATGGCGTCGCGCTGCGACTTGTAGAGCGCGCGTATGGTCGGCACGTGGCGGTCCAGGAAGCCGTCTTTCATGACCTCGGCAATCATGCGCTGGTTGAAGCCCGGGCTGTGCAGGTCGGCCGCCTGCTTGGCCTGCAGCAGCTTGGGGTACAGCGCTTTCGGTGCGACCAGAAAGCCCAGTCGCAGGCCGGGCGCCAGCACCTTGGAAAACGACCCCAGGTAAAGGCAGCCGCCCGGGTTGCGCGCGCTCAGGGGCGCTGGTGGCGCAGCGTCGAACCACAGGTCCCCGTAGGGATTGTCCTCGACGATGGGCAGGCCCAGTTCCGCAGCCTTTGCCGACAATGCCGCGCGGCGCGCCTCACTCATGGTGCGGCCGGTCGGGTTCTGGAAGTTGGGCAGCACATAAAGAAAGCGGGCACCTTTTGCCTTGCGGGCCAGGTCTTCCACGTCAATGTCTTCGTCATCGCTGGCGACGCTGACCACCTCAGGCTCCATCGGCGTGAAGGCTTGCAGCGCGCCCAGGTAGGTCGGAGTTTCCACCAGGATGCGGCTGCCCTTGTCGATCAGGATCTTGGCCAGCAAATCGAGACCTTGCTGCGAGCCGGTGGTGATCAGCACCTGGGCCGGGTCCACCTTCCAGGGCAGGCGCGCCGCGACCATCTCGCGCAACGGTCCGTAGCCCTCGCTGGCGGCGTACTGCAGGGCGGCGTGGCCGTCTTCACGCAGCACCTTGGCGCAGGCCTCGGCAAAGGCGCTGACCGGAAAGGTCTTGGGCGAGGGCAGGCCGCCGGCAAAACTGATGATGCCGGGTTTTTCGGTGACCTTGAGAATCTCGCGGATGACCGAGGGATTCATTTTTTCGGCGCGCTGCGCCTGGGTCCAATGCATATCGCTCATTTCACTCTCCTCCTTGGGGGCCGTAAAAAACAACCCAGGTCACAAAGTCTTCTGAAAAGTTTTCAAAGTGGTGCGCCACACCGGCCGCCACAAAAAACGCGTCGCCAGTACCGGCATCAAATCGCTGGCCGTTGATGATGATCTCACCTTCCCCGCCGTGCACGAAATAGAGCTCGTCCTGCGAGAGCGGTTGTTGCCGGTCGCGTCTGTCGGCTTTGCTGCCCGGAGCAAACACTTCCACCTGCATGGTGCCTCCAGCCAGCACAGTTGCAAACGGCACGTCTTCGGGATAGGCTGCGGGCGGCGCACCGGGCAGCCGTTTGAGCGTCTCTCCAATGTTGGCCTTCATCTCAATCCACGATGAACAGTTTGGCCCCTGCAGGGGCGGACGACCGGTGCGCTTCGGCGCCGTCGGCCACCTGGTAACTCATGCCGGGACGCAGCACATGCACACTGCCGCCGTCCAGTTCCGTCTGCAGCTCGCCTTCCAGGCACAGCAGGATGTGGCCCTTGCTGCACCAGTGGTCGGCGGTGTAGCCGGCGCTGTACTCGACCATGCGCACGCGGATGTTGCCAAATTGTTGTGTGCGCCACAGCGCCTCGCCGGTGATACCCGGGTGCCGGGTGGGCGCCATGTCGGACCAGTCGGTGGTACCAAAAGGGATGTTGCTGATGTTCATGTGGCTTGCCCGAGGCCAGCGGTTCGCACCGGCATCTTCTTGCCGACAAACACGGTGGCAATCACGGCCAGGCTAAAACCCACGGTGACCGCGTCCAGGCGCTCGCCGAGCAGCGGCACCGCAAACAGCATGGACAAAAATGGTTGGACCAGTTGCACCTGGCTGACGCGCACCGTGCCGCCCAGCGCCAGGCCGCGGTACCAGGCAAAAAAGCCCAGCCACATCGAAAACGCCCCGAGGTAGGCAAAGCCGGCCCATGCGCTGGCTTTGACCGGCGTTTCGGGCCAGCTGGCCAGCGCCAGCGGCAGGGTCAGTGGCAGGGAGATCAGCAGCGCCCAGCAGATCACATGTTCGGCCTGCATGTGCTGCGACAGCCGCGCGCCGTAGCCGTAACCGACGGCCGCGCACAACATGCCGGCCAGCAGCAGCAGGTCTGCAAAATGGATGAACAGGCCGGCGCCGCCGCTGGAACGGAGCATGGCAAACACCACCACGAGGGCGCTGCCCAGGGCCGCGCACAGCCAGAAACCGGTAGACGGTCGCTGCCGGTGCAGCAGGGCGCCGACGGCCGCAGTGGCCAGAGGCAACACGCCGACGATCACGCTGGCATGCATAGCTTCGACATACCGCATGGCGATGGAGGTGAACAGTGGAAAACCGAACACCACGCCGCCGGCGGTGATCGCCAGCGGCAGCCAGTCGCGCCGCTGAGGCAGCGGCGCGCGGGTGACCAGCAGAAATAGCGCCGACAGCCCGGCCGCCACAACAGCCCGCCCCATCGCGAGAAACACGCCGGACATCTGCGGCGCATCGGGTGTGCCCACGGCCAGACGCGTCATCGGCAGGGTCACCGCAAAAATCACGATACCCAGCAGGCCCAGCCACAGGCCCTTGTTGATCTGCGCGGCGCTGGGGCTCATAAAAACAGCATCCAGATTGCTGTGGCCACCAGCACTCCGGCCATCACAAAATTGAATCCACGCAGCCGCTGGCCGGTGCCCTCAGGGCCGGACAACCACTCGCGCAGCAGGGAGCCAGCCAGTGCGTAAACCAGGTTGCTGACAAAGGCATAGGCCAGCATCACCGGCAACACCACGGCAAAACGCAGGCCGGGGTCGCTGCGCCCGGCGATCCAGCCGCTGACGATGGCTAGGGCCAGCATCCAGGCCTTGATGTTGACGAACTGCAGCGCTGCGCCCTGCCAGAAGCCGACATTCATGCGTTCGGCGTCGGCTTCGCTGAGCTGGCGTGAGCGCGCGATCTTTGAGGCCAGCCAGAGCAGGTAGAACACGCCGATGAGCTTGATCGCCAGGCCCAGCAGCGGAATCGCCAGCAGCAGCGCGCCCAGGCCGAGCGCACACAGGCTCAGCAACACGCCCCAGCCAACCGGCACCGCGCAGATAAAAGGCATGGCGCGGCGCAAGCCGTGGTTGGCCGCCAGAGCGGTGGACAGGGTGGTGTTGGGGCCAGGGGAAAAACTCATCGCCGTCGCCAGCACCAGCAGGGCTGTAAATTCTTGCCAATTCATGATTCAGACTTTATAGTTTCAGCCAGCACACTACCACTACAGTTGTAGTGACAAATTTTCAAACTGTGCTGGTCAAATTGTCAGTACACAGGCCGATGGTGCAGTGTTGCACCGGGGCAGCCGGAGTCCGCCATGTTGATGAAAACCGCTTCCCAGTCACTCACCGAGCAACTCAGCGCACGTTTTGCCGAGCGCATACGCAGCCGTTTGCTGGCGCCCGGCGCGCGCCTGCCCTCGGTCCGCCTGTGTGCCGAGCAGCAGGGCGTCAGCGTGTCCACCGTGGTTGCGGCGTATGACCAGTTGCAGGCGCAGGGTCTGGTGGTTGCGCGCCGGAACCGCGGGTTTTTTGTCCGGGATGCGTCGTTCAATGCGGCACTGACGCCGGTTCATTCCGTACATACTGCTTTTAAAAAGGGATCATCCGGGGCTCTGGACGCAAGCCCGCCGCCGCTCAACAGCTGGAGCACCGCGACCTGGATGGCGACCCGGCAGGCGCCGGTGGATGCCACTGCGCTGATCCGCGGCATGTTTCACAAGGTCAGCAACAAGCCGCAACCGGGCATGGGCGTGTTTCCGCCCGAGTGGCTGGAAACCAGCTTCATGCCGGCGGCGGTGCGCAGGGTCACCAGCGTGAGTGCGCTGCGCGAGTTTTCGCTCAGTTATGGTGAACCCATGGGCGACAGCGGCCTGCGCCGCGCGCTCTCGCAAAAACTCAGCGCGCTCAATGTACATGCCGTGCCCGAACAGATCATCACCAGCGTGGGCGCCACCCATGCGCTGGATATCGTCAGTCGCACGCTGCTGCGCGCCGGCGACTGCGTGATGGTCGAGGAGCCTGGCTGGGCCGTGGAGTTTGCCCGGCTCGACGCACTGGGCATGCGCATCCTGCCGGTGCCGCGGCGCGCCGACGGGCCCGACCTGGAGGTCATGGCGCAGTATTGCGCGCTGCACAGCCCGAAGCTGTTTGTCAGTGTCAGCGTGTTCCACAACCCCACCGGTTATTGTCTGGCGCCGGGCAGCGCGCACCGCGTGCTGCAGCTGGCCAACCAGCACAACTTCCACATCGTCGAGGACGACACCTACAGCCACCTCGCGCCTGAACATGCCACGCGCCTGTGTGCGCTGGACGGGCTGCAGCGCACCATCTATGTCAGCGGGTTTGCCAAGATCCTCGCGCCCGGCTGGCGTGTCGGTTTCATGGCCGCGCCGCCCGACCTGGTGGAGCGCCTGCTCGATACCAAGCTGCTGGGCACGCTGACCACGCCCGCGCTGCTGGAAAAAGCGCTGGCTTGGTGCATCGATCAGGGCCAGCTGCGTCGCCATGCCGAACGCATTCGTACACGGCTTGACGCAGCCCGCGCCCGCAGCGTCAAGCTGGCGCTGGCCCACGGCTGCAGCTTTGCGGCAGAACCCGCCGGCCTGTTCGGCTGGGTGGAGACCGGGGTGGACACCGACGCGCTGGCGCAGCGCATGCTCGACGAGGGTTACCTGATCGCGCCCGGTGCGCTGTTTCACGCGGTACGCAAGCCCAGCACCCTGATGCGCATCAACTTTGCGACGACGCAGGAGGCTGCGTTCTGGAAGGTGTTCGTCCGCCTGCGCAATGACGTGAAATAGGCCAGGGGCGGACCTTGGGCATGAGTCTGATGCATTGTGGTCTGTAGCCTTTCCGCAGTGGGCGCGGGTGCTTGCCAGGCGTGCAGCACTTTCCGGGCACCATCGGCCCATGTGCCTGCGCGCCCGTGCAGGCAGGGCCGTGCATGATGCGACGGCACATGTAATGCAATATCGGTCTTTCCGATAGCGATGTCGGTTCTGACCCAGCCCAACCCCGGAGTCACCCATGAGCCGAAACAACTGGTATGCCAATGCAGCCAAGGCCACTTCCCGCTACGCCGGACGGCCTGCCACCTTTTTCATTGCGGTTCTCGTGATCGCCGTCTGGGGCGTGACCGGGCCGCTGTTTGGCTTCAGCAATACCTGGCAACTGGTCATCAACACCGGCACCACCATCATCACCTTTTTGATGGTGTTTCTGATCCAGAACTCACAGAACCGCGATACCGAAGCGATACAGATCAAACTCGATGAACTGATACGGGCCACTCAGGGCGCGCACAACGCGCTGCTCGACCTGGAGGAGCTCAACGAGGAATCGCTGGATGCGTTCAGGACCCAATATGAGGCGCTGGCCGCGGCAGCACGCAAGGGTCTGCAGACCGGGCAGCCCGATACCGGAACGACGGAGACTTGAGGCGGCTCAGAGCATCTCTTCCGGCGCGAACGGGCCGATCAGCTTGAGCATCAGTTTGAGTCCGATACTCGCGTCCGGCTCTGTCCGGGTGTCTGTCAACCCGGAGCCTTGCGGTGCCCGCCAGATCAGCTGGCCGTCTACCAGCTCGACTCTGTAGGCGCCGCGTGCCATCGACGGTTCGATCAGCCGGGTGGTTTCGTTGGCGAGTTTCGCGCTGTGGATCAGCAGCGCGACTTCGGTATTCTGAAGCTGAGAACGCAAGTCCAGGTTCATCGAGCCAACCACCAGCAGTCGATTGTCCAGCACCACAATCTTGGAGTGCAGGCTGGCGCGCGAACCGCCGGCCGAGCCTGTGCTGCCGGTGGAGCCCAAGTTGGTCAGCGTGCTTTCCTGCTCGGCGCGCATTTCATAAATCTCTATGCCGAGCGCCAGTAACTCCTTGCGGTAGCGTGCGTAACCCACATGGGCCGCCGGGGCGTCGTTGGATGCCAGCGAGTTGGTCAACACGCGGATACGCACGCCTTTTTGCCGGATCGCCGCGAGCTGGTCCATCATGCGCCGGCCCGGCACAAAATAGGGCGACACGATCAGCAGCTCGCCCCTGGCCTGTGCCATCAGCTGCAGCAGGCCGTCCACGGTGGTGTCCTGCGCCTGCTCGACGTCATCGGCGTCAGCGGCAATTTTGGAGGGCTTGTCCACCAGCAACACCGAGGGCGCCCAGGTCCAATCGAGCAGCGCCAGATTGGTGCTGTCGGGCAGGGGCTCGATCACGCTGACCGTGCCATCGGGTGCGGTGGTGGTGCGCACGCCAGCGGCGGGGGACGTCTTGCCCGGCGATGGCTGGACGGTGGACCCGTCCGCGACCTGAGCTGGG
Source organism: Polaromonas sp. (assembly GCF_041689105.1). Taxonomy (GTDB): domain Bacteria; phylum Pseudomonadota; class Gammaproteobacteria; order Burkholderiales; family Burkholderiaceae_C; genus Polaromonas. Next base: position 13,879 of record NZ_JBDNGU010000119.1, read on the forward strand.
TCGGCGGCAGCTTGTGGCGCAGCGGGTTGAGCAGGGGGAGGCTTGATGGCCTCGATTTCCGCCTCGGTCATCAGCGACTGCACCGGGTAGGCCAGCGGGTTGTTCCAGTACTGGTCGAAGCTTCGGGACAGTTCGCGCGCAATGCGACCGGCGGCCAGCACGTCGGCGTCGATGAAGTTGGTTCCCTCGGCCTGGCCAAAATAGGTTTCCCCGAGGTTGCGCCCGCCGGTGATGGCCACCGCGTTGTCGGCGACAAAAATCTTGTTATGCATGCGCCGCTGAAGGCGGTCCGCGTCTTTCAGCGAGCCGAGCATCCGGAAAAACAGGGAGCGTCGATTGCCCGGCAGCGGGTTGAACAGGCGCAGCGCGATGCCTGGCTCAAAAGCGAGTTTAAGAACCTGGGCGTTTTTGCCTGCGGTGTTGAAGTCGTCCAGCAGGATGCGGATACGCACGCCGCGCGCGGCAGCGGCGCGCATGGCGTCAAACATGCGTTCGGTGGTTTCATCGGCGTGAATCGCGTAGTACTGGATGTCCAGCGTTTTCTGCGCCGCTTTAATCAGTGCCATGCGGCTGGTGAAGGCCAGCTCGGCGCTGTTGACCAGGGCAAAGCCTGAATCATTGCGCGTGCCGGCCTTGGCGGCGCGCTGCTGCACCGCAAGGCCGATCCTGGTTTGCTCGGGGTGGGCCAGGGCCGTGGAGACCGGTCGGTCAACATCGCTGGGCAGCGATGCGCAGCCGGTGAGCCAGGCCCCCAACATCAGCACGGCGAACCAGCGCCAAGAGGCGCGGGGCAAAGGGACGGGTGACGTGAAGACATACATGGGCGGCTTTAAGGGTGAAGCCACTTTAGCGTAAGCAGCTGTTTCAATGGCCTTGCCGCGGCCCGACGCCGACGCGATGTTTTGTAGGCGCTTTTCCCGACAGCGCGCCGCAGTGGCAATTTGTACAGACTCAGACCGACAACGTTTCCCAGCGCTGCAATGCATCCATCAGTTCTTCCTCGATTTTGCTGTTGCGGGCATTGAGTTCGGCCGCGCGTCTGGCATTGCTCGTGTACAGCGTGCCGTCGAACAGTTCCTGCGTGATGGCTTTTTGCTGCGACTCGAGTTGCTGGATCAGTGCCGGCAGGCCGTCGAGTTCACGCTGTTCTTTGTAACTCAGCTTCTTTTTTGATAGCGGTTCACGCCCGTCTTTCGTGGGCTGGGGGTTGTTTTTGCTTGCAACCTTGGCGCTGGGTGCAGCCGCCGCCGTTTTGCCGGCGCCGGTGATCTGCGCCGCGCGTTTTGACTGCGTGATCCAGTCCGTCACGCCTCCTTCGTATTCGCGCCAGAAACCCGGGTTGTCCGGCGTGCCTTCATAGGCAATCGTGCTGGTGACCACGTTGTCGAGAAAACGCCGGTCGTGACTGACCAGGAAGACCGTGCCTTCGTAGTTTTGCAGCAAATCTTCCAGCAGCTCCAGCGTGTCGATGTCCAGGTCATTGGTTGGCTCGTCCAGCACCAGCACGTTCGCCGGCCGCGCAAACAAGCGCGCCAGCAGCAGGCGGTTGCGCTCGCCGCCCGACAACGTGCGCACCGGTGAGTTGGCGCGCGCCGGCGAGAAAAGGAAGTCGGTCAGGTAACTCTTGACATGTTTTTTCTGGCCGTTGATCTCGACCCACTCGCTGCCGGGGCTGATGAAGTCTTCCAGCGTGGCGTCCAGGTCCAGGCTGTCGCGCATCTGGTCGAAGTAAGCGACCTGCAGGTTGGCGCCCTGGCGGATTTTCCCGGGTGGCACGGCCACATCGGGTTGCAGTTCGCCCAGGATGAGCTTGAGCAAGGTGGTTTTGCCGGCGCCGTTGGGGCCCAGCAGGCCCACCTTGTCGCCGCGCAGCAGCGTGCCGCTGAATTTATTGACGATGATTTTCTCGGCGCCCGGGTGGCCAAAGCTTTTGGAGACGTCGGTCAGTTCGGCTACGATCTTGCCGCTTTTTTCGCCGCTGGAGACGTCCAGGTTCACGCGGCCAACCGCATCGCGCCGCGCGGCGCGGTTGTCACGCAGGGCTTCCAGCCGCCCGATGCGCGCCACGCTGCGGGTGCGGCGCGCTTCCACGCCCTTGCGTATCCACACCTCCTCCTGGGCCAGCAGCTTGTCGGCCTTGGCGAAGATGACGGCTTCTTGTGCCATCTGCTCTTCCTTCTGGATGAGGTACTGCGCAAAGTTGCCGGGGTAAGTCAGCAGCTTGCCGCGGTCCAACTCGACTATCGCGGTGGCGACCTGGTCCAGGAAGGCCCGGTCATGGGTGATGGTGATGATGCTGCCGTTGAAATTGACCAGCAGCTCTTCGAGCCAGGCAATCGAGTCGAGATCCAGATGGTTGGTCGGCTCGTCGAGCAGCAGCACGTCGGGTTTGGCGACCAGCGCCTGGGCCAGCGCCACGCGTTTTTTGGTGCCGCCGGACAGCGAGCCGACGATGGCGTCCTTGTCCAGGTGCAGGCGGTGCAGGGTCTCCTCGACGCGCTGCTCCCAGTTCCAGCCATCGAGCGCCTCAATCTCGGACTGCAGGGCATCCAGGTCGGTATGTTCGTCGGCCGCCAGATATTGCTCAACCACGTGCCTGGTCCTTGCCAGTCCTGCGCTGGCAGCTATAAAAACAGTAGCATGCGGGTCCAGGCTGGGCTCTTGCGGCACATAGGCGATACGCAGGTTTTGCTGCAGCTGCAAAGTGCCGTCGTCGGGTTTTTCCAACCCGGCGAGGATTTTGAGCAAGGAGGACTTGCCGGTGCCGTTGCGGCCAATCAGGCCAATGCGTTGGTTGGTTTCAAGGGAGAAATCTGCGTGGTCCAGCAGGGCGACGTGCCCAAAAGCGAGTTGAGCGTCAAGAAGTGTAATTAATGCCATGTTGTCAGGGATTATCCGGGTGCGCCATTTCGCATGCTGGTTTCCGGGCTATTGCCTGTCTGGCACCGTCGCTATAGTGGGACTGGAATCAGCGGCGCCTCTCTCCGGTGCTGCTGGCCACACCGGAAGTTGGTCCATGGAATTACAAATCAACGGAAAGGCCGTGCAGGTTGATGCCGACCCCGCCATGCCCTTGTTATGGGTGCTGCGTGATCTGCTCAATATGACGGGCACCAAGTTTGGCTGCGGTGTGGCGGCTTGCGGCGCCTGCACGGTGCGGGTGGATGGGGAGGCGGTCCGGTCCTGCGTCACGCCGGCGTCCACGCTGGCCGGTAAACGGATCCAGACCATTGAAGCGCTGGGTGCGCCGGACAAACTTCATGCCCTGCAGCAAGCCTGGATTGACGAGCAGGTGCCGCAGTGCGGTTACTGTCAGTCCGGCATGTTGATGGCGGCCGCCGGCCTGCTTGAAAAGACGCCCAAACCGACAGACGCCGACATTGACGCGGCCATGACCAACATCTGCCGTTGCGGCACCTACCAGCGCATTCGTGTGGCGATCAAGCGCGCCGCGGGCATCACGCTCACTGGCGCCGTGAAGAAACGGGCATGAAAAGAAGAACCTGGCTGTTCAGCGCCGCGGGTGTTGCTGGCACCCTCATCGTCGGCTGGGGCGTGCTGCCGCCGCGCTCACGCACCGGATCCGGACGGCTTTGGCCGCCTGCTGAAGGCGAGATAACGATCAACGGCTGGATCAAGGTGCTGCCTGATGGCTCGGTGGTGCTGGCCATGCCGCGCAGTGAAATGGGACAGGGCGTGCACACCGCGTTGCCCATGCTGGCCGCCGAAGAACTGGACCTGCCTCTGTCGCGCATCCATATAGAACAGGCCGGCGCCGACAAGATTTACGGCAATGTCGCGATGTTGATGGCCAATCTGCCGTTTCATCCGCTGGAGGCGGAACAGCGGCCGCTCAAGGTCAAAGCCGGGCAATGGGTGGTCAGCAAACTGGCGCGTGAACTGGGCATCAACGCGACTGGCGGCTCCAGCAGTGTGGCCGATGCCTGGACGGTACTGCGCGTCGCTGCCGCCACGGCGCGCGCTTCGCTGTTGGGCGCGGCGTCGCTGCAGTGGCGACTGCCGGTGGCCGAGTTCTCGGTCCTGGACGGCGTGATCTCGCATTCCTCGGGAAAATCCGCCCACTATGGCGAGCTGGCCAGATTCGCCGCCGCCACGCCGCCTGGCAAAGTCACGCTCAAGGAGCGCAAGGACTGGAAGCTGATCGGGCAGAGCTCGCCGCGCAAGGATATCCCGGCCAAGGTCGATGGCACGGCGCGATTCGGACTGGACGTGCGCCTGCCCGGCATGCTGTATGCCGCCATTCGACTGTGTCCCATGCTGGGCGGTGCGCCAGGGGCGGTGGACAGCTCTACGGCGCTGGCCATGCCAGGCGTGGAGCGCTTTGTGCGCCTGCCAGCCTATGCGGGCTCAACAGCCGGGTTTGCCGTGGTCGGCAAAAGCTGGTGGCAGGCCCAGCAGGCAGCGCGCGCGGTGGCGGTCGACTGGCAGCAGCGGCCGGCAGGCGCCCTCGACTCCCGCCGTATTGAGCGGGAACTGGAAGCGGCGCTACAGACGCAGGAGGGCTTTACCTTCCACCAGCAAGGCGACACAAATCAGGCCGAGGCTGGCGCCGCCCGACATATAGAGGCGGTATATCGCGCGCCGTATCTGGCGCATGCCACTCTGGAACCCATGAATTGCACCGCACAGGTCAAGGGCGGCAAGGTGTTTCTCTGGGTGCCGACGCAGGTGCCGCAGCTGGCGGCCGCTATCGCCGCGCGTGTGGCCGGGGTGGCCGTCGAAGACGTGAGTGTGGTCGTCACTTTGCTGGGGGGCGGTTTCGGACGCCGGCTGGAGGTGGACTACGTCGCCCAGGCAGTTCGCGTGGCGATGGATTGCGGCGGGCGGGCGGTGCAACTGATCTGGTCGCGCGAGGAAGACACGACCCATGATTTCTACCGCCCCATGCACGTGGCCCGGCTGCGTGCCTCGGTCGATGCCGGCGGCCAGCTCAGCAGCCTGCGCATCAGATCCGCCGGCGATGCCATCACGCCGCGCTGGCTGGAGCGCGCCATGCCCCTGCTGGCCGGTCCGTTCGACGCCCCGGACAAAACCACGGCCGAGGGACTGTTTGACCTGCCCTACGCCTTCCCGAGCCAGCACATGTCCCATGTGACCACCCGCCAGGGGGTGCCTGTAGGCTTCTGGCGTTCGGTCGGACATTCCCACAACGCCTTTTTCTCCGAGAGCTTCATCGATGAGCTGGCGTTTGCAACCCGTCAAGACCCGCTGGCCCTGCGGAGGGAACTGCTCAAGGACGCGCCGCGTCACCTGGCGGTACTGGAGCTGGCCGCGCACCAGGCCGGGTGGGGCGGGCCGTTGCCCGCTGGCCATGCCAGGGGGGTCGCCTTGCACGAATCCTTTGGCTCCATCGTGGCGCAGGTGGCCGAAGTGTCCTTGGCGGAGGGTCAGATACGCGTGCATCGGGTGATCTGCGCCATGGACTGCGGCAGCGTGGTCCATCCTGGCATCGTCGCCCAGCAGATCGAAAGCGCCGTCGTGTTCGCGCTGACTGCGGCGCTTTACGGCCAGGTGGACATTCACGAGGGGGTGGTTCAGCAGAAGAACTTTCCTGACTACCCCATGCTGAGGCTGGCGCAGGCCCCACTGGTGCAAACCCATATTGTTTCCAGTACCCGGCCACCGGGCGGGGTTGGCGAGCCGGGTGTGCCGCCACTGGCGCCAGCCGTCGCCAATGCCTTGTTTGCATTGACCGGCAAGCGCCTTCGCTCTTTGCCCCTGGTCCTCTGATCGTCGCCAGTGTCATGCGCTGCGAGAGGCAGTGCAAAACTTTTCACTTCAGCGCTTTGTGGAGCCGCAAAAGCCGTGCTATAGTCGATGGCTCAGCTGACGAATGACCTCTTAAACGAGATCGTGGCATCAGCCGGAAAGTGCCTTGGAGAGAAAGCAGATTTTTTGAATTTGTTTTGACTGGGATGAAAAAACCGGTATAGAATCTAAGGCTCGACTGATCACAGTCAACAGACTCAAAAGCGAGTCGGCGGCACGAAAGTTTGATCTTCATCCAAGGATGGGATCGCAACACTCAGGCAGTCGGCAAGCCGGCAAAAAAGTTAAATTTTTTGTTGACCGAAATAAAAAAAACGGTATATAATTTGAGGCTCTGCTGATTGCGGCAAGCAAACAAAACTCGAATAGAGTTGGCCTGAAAAGGGGTTTGCAAGCGAGTCGAGAAAAACCCTTCGGGTTGACAGGAATTTAAAAACCATGTCATAATTGAAGGCTAAGCTGATTACAGCTAGCGACGAAAACAGGGCGGCTAAAGCGGCCAGGTCGGTAGTCAGGATCATTAAAAATTTACAGCCGATAAGTATGGGCGTTTGAAGGCGATTGCCAGACAAATTGACGCAAGTCAGCTAGTCAAGTCTTCGGACTTTAAACGCTCGTAGAGATAGAAAATGTGAAATCGTCAAGATTTCTCATCAATTCCGTTTTTATGAGTTTTCTTCGCGTAGCCAATTTCGGTTGGATATGCGGAGTTGAAATATTGCAGTGATTAAACTAAAGAGTTTGATCCTGGCTCAGATTGAACGCTGGCGGCATGCCTTACACATGCAAGTCGAA
>NZ_JBDNGU010000120.1:0-1712 GCF_041689105.1 Polaromonas sp.
ATCGGGGATTGCTTGAACACGAAGTCGCCGCGTGGCAACGCGATCAAAATGAGTCCCGGAAAACCATTGAGTGGACGTTCCCACGGCAAGATGCAGATCGAAAGCTAGGGCATCATTATGTTTCGAATCTTGCGTGTTGATATACTAGTTGTCCAACAAATGTCCAGTTTTCACGAAGATCGTGCAGCCTTCTTCACTGAAAGGTTTGTGCATGCTCATGTGCGGACTTCTAATCCATGAGCCGCTCGGGTAGCGCCCGTACTCATCTTCAAAAACGCCATCCACAACAAAAATCTCTTCACCGCCAAAATGCCTGTGTGGGTTGAAGTAAGTTTGTGGCGCCCATCGAACCAGCGTGGAGCCCAGACCTTGCCTCATTAATGGCATCACGGTGAGGCCCGGCACCATTCCCTGGTACCAGTCTGCAGTTCGGGTGTCGATGACTTCTCTTTGCTGTTGATCAGTACCCAGATGTCTGAGCTTTACAAAAAGAACACAACCAGAATCGCTGCGTGGGGCGTGTGATGAACCGGGAGGGTTCATCATGTAAGTCCCCGCTGGGTACTCTCCGTTTTCGTCACTCAATACGCCTTGGAGCACCAGTATCTCTTCACCAAATTCATGCGTGTGCGACTCGAACCTTGAGCCCGATTGATAACGCACGATCGAAGTGGCTTTCGCAACCTCTCCTCCGATACGATCGAGCATACGGCGCTCTACGCCAGTCTGTGGACTTCCAACCCAATCAAGATCATGATGATCGAGAACAATCCGTTGGCTGTAGTCTTCATTTAAGTTCATTGAATTGCTCCCTGTCGCCGATTACCTTGGTGGACGATTAACCGAATTTTCGGAATTGCTGCTGAAAAATAACTTCGATCATGCAGCCACACTACCCACCAACAGCGCATGCGCTGCCTGGGCCAGGCAGGCCCGGGGGCCGGCCACGCTACTGCTATCAAGGCTTCCAAGGCAAAAAATCAGCGTAGCCCCAACGGACCTCCCCGGGAGGCTGGGGCAGTGCTTACTTGGCGGGGGCGCTCATGGAGCGTCTCTTTGTGCTGCGGCGGCGTCAGGTCTGAGGTGTTCAGGCGCTGGAGCCTCGGGCGCGGCGGAGCGGCACATGGTGGTGCCGTTCCACTGTTGGCCACACCAGCACAGCCCTTCGCCGTTGATGAGGCAGGTGCCGGTTCCGCAGCAGCGTTCGTCTTCGTCCATGGGGTGTCCTGAATAACTGTGTATGAAAATGTCTCTTGCTACTGTGGCGGCTTATGCAGTACGGATTTTGCTGGAAGACGGTCGGTCAGTGTGGGCGCGGGTCTTTTGCACCGGCGCCAAAAAGCGAGTTGGTCATGTCAGCCCTCAATGTTTTATGCACTGCCTTACAGGCTTGGCCTATGCGCTACAGCGAGGAAATGCTCTGGCTACACCCCGGTCCGAATATCGCTTTGTCGGTCTGCGCGCCGACGACCGCTGGTGCCTGCTGTGCATCAACCGTTGGCTGGAGGCACTGCACGCCAGCGTGGCCCCGTCGGGCTATCAGGATGGCTACCCAATCTTAAGGCTACGCTGAACGGAACGTGTCAATGACTTTGCATCACCGTTGAACATATATTTACTGAGCAGGGTGTAGTGTTTCGGTTGGAATTTCGGCTTCGGTTTCCTTTTTTGGTGGTGGATTGATCCACGCGGCGGTGGGAAGTTTGGCAGGC
>NZ_JBDNGU010000121.1:0-27522 GCF_041689105.1 Polaromonas sp.
AGCTTCAGGAGCGGCGCGAGTCGGTGCTCAAAAGCATTGAGGAGCAGGGCAAGCTGACGCCCGGGTTGCGCGCCGCGATTGAAGCTGCGCCGACCAAGCAGGAGCTGGAGGACCTGTATCTCCCCTTCAAGCAGAAACGCCGCACCAAAGGCCAGATGGCGCGCGAGGCGGGTATTGAACCGCTGGCCGACAAACTGTTTGCCAACCCCTCGCTGGTGCCGGCTGATGAGGCGCTGCTCTTTGTCAAAGCCGAAAAAATGGAAAGCGGCGATGACTTCACGACGGTGCAGGCCGTGCTTGACGGCGTGCGCGATATTTTGAGCGAGCGCTGGGCCGAGGACGCCGCGCTGCTGCAGTTGTTGCGCCAGTGGCTGTGGAACGAAGGGTTGCTGTCTTCCAAACTGGTCACCGGCAAGGACGAAAACAACGCCGACAACAGCAAATTCCGCGATTACTTCGACTACGACGAGCCGATAGGCCGTGTGCCTTCGCACCGCGCGCTGGCGGTGTTTCGCGGCCGCGGGCTCGAAATCCTGGACGCCAAGCTGCTGCTGCCAGTGCCGCCCGAAACCGGCCAACCCAGCATCGCGGAAGGGAAAATCGCGCTGCACCTGGGCTGGAGCCACAAGGGTCGGGCGGCAGATGACCTGCTGCGCAAATGTGTGGGCTGGACCTGGAAGGTCAAACTGAGCCTGTCGATCGAGCGCGACCTGTTCAGCCGCCTGCGTGAAGATGCCGAGAAGGTCGCCATCAAGGTCTTCGCCGACAACCTGCGCGACCTGCTGCTGGCGGCGCCGGCTGGGCCGCGTGTGGTGATGGGCCTGGATCCGGGCATTCGCACCGGCGTCAAGGTCGCGGTGGTGGACGCCACCGGCAAGCTGGTCGAAACATCAACGGTCTACCCGCACGAGCCGCGCAAGGACTGGGACGGCTCGCTGCACACCCTGGCCAAACTGTGTGAGAAACACGGCGTCAACCTGATCGCCATCGGCAACGGCACGGCCAGCCGCGAGACCGACAAGCTGGCGGCCGACCTGATCAAGGACATGGCCAAGGTGGAGCAGGTGATCGAAAAAGTCGTGGTCAGCGAAGCTGGCGCCTCGGTGTATTCCGCCAGCGAATTTGCCAGCCAGGAAATGCCCGACGTGGACGTGAGCCTGCGCGGCGCTGCGAGTATTGCGCGCCGCCTGCAGGACCCGCTGGCCGAACTCGTCAAGATTGACCCCAAGTCCATCGGTGTCGGCCAGTACCAGCACGACGTCAATCAGAGCGACCTGATGCGCAGCCTGGACACCGTGGTCGAAGACTGCGTCAACCGCGTCGGTGTGGACCTCAATACCGCCAGTGTGCCGCTGCTGGCCCGCGTTTCGGGCTTGAGCAACACGGTGGCCAAGGCCGTGGTGCGCTGGCGCGATGCGAACGGCGCTTTTGCATCCCGGTCTGACCTGCTGAAAGTCACCGGCCTGGGAGCCAGGACCTTCGAGCAAAGCGCCGGCTTTTTGCGCCTGCATGCCAGCAGCAACCCGCTGGACATGACCGGTGTACACCCCGAAACCTACCCGGTCGTCGAAAAAATCATGGCGTACACCGGCAAGCCGGTGGCCGAACTCATGGGTCGCGCCGAGATGCTCAAAACCCTCAAGCCCGAGCTGTTTGCCAACGAACAGTTCGGCGTGATCACGGTGAAAGACATCATCGCCGAGCTGGAGAAACCCGGGCGCGATCCGCGGCCCGACTTCAAGGTGGCGCGTTTTAACGACGGTGTCGAAGACATCAAGGACCTTCAGCCCGGCATGACGCTCGAAGGCACGGTCAGCAACGTGGCGGCATTCGGCGCCTTCATCGACATTGGTGTGCACCAGGACGGCCTGGTGCATGTGAGCCAGTTGTCCAACAAGTTCGTGACCGACGCGCGCGAGGTGGTGAAAACCGGCGACATCGTGAAAGTGCGCGTGACCGAGGTGGACGTGGCGCGCAAACGCATCGCCCTGACCATGAAGCTGGATGCTGCCCCGGCACGCCGCGACGGCCCGCGTGACAACCGCTTTGAGGGTGCGCGACCGGGGCAAAACGCGAACCGCGGCAACTACGGCGGGCAAAAGCAGGCACCACAAGCCAACGCTTCAACCGCCATGGAGTCGGCATTCAGCAAGCTGGCCGGCCTCAAGAAATAGCAGCGAGCAGTCGCCCCAAAGACACCCTTGCCCAAGCTTTTATAGTCAAATCGTGCTCAAGCCCACATCCAACGGGCGCAAGCAGCTACCAAAACCATAGCATCCATACGCCCTGTCCATGCACGCCCTCCGCATTTACGCCGGCCCCAAGGCGCGCCAGCACATCCAGGACCACGGCTTGCAGCCGCAGGATGTGCGGGTGGTGCCCGGCGCGGCGGGTGGGCCCAAGGGCCTGGTGCTGGGCCCGCTGGACCGATTCATTTTTGGCGATTGGTTGGCCGCCACATCGCAGCCGGTACATCTGGTCGGTGCCTCGATAGGCGCCTGGCGCATGGCGACCGCCTGCCTGAGCGATCCGGTCAGCGCTTTTCAGCGCCTTGAAGACGACTACATTCGCCAGCAGTTTGAAGTCTTGCCGGGTCAGAAGCGGCCCAGCGCCGCGCGCGTGAGCGAGCAGTTTGGCCAAAGCCTGAAAGACTTTTACGGCGGCCGGGTGCAAGAGGTGCTGCAGCACCCGCGCTACCGCCTGCACATCGTGACCTCGCGTGGGCGCCACCTGCTGGGGCGTGAGCATGGCTTGCGCACACCGCTGGGTTACCTCGGCGCTTTTTTGACCAACACCGTGCACCGCAAAGCCATGGGCGCCTGGCTGGAGCGGGTGGTGTTTTCCAGCCACGGCGCAGCCTTGCCATTTGACACAGCCGATTACCGCACCCGCCAGGTGGCATTGGACGAAGCCAACTTCAACCCGTCGCTGCAAGCCAGCTGCTCCATTCCCTTCATGCTCAAGGCCGTGCACGACATTCCCGGCGCACCCCCCGGCGCCTACTGGGATGGCGGCATCACCGACTACCATTTGCACCTCAATTATGCTTCTGAATTGATAGCTGGTAGCGCAGGCGGGAAAAGGGCCAACTGCACATTTGACTCACAAGAACCAGCCAAACCAGGCCTGGTGCTTTATCCGCACTTCCAGAAAGCCGTGGTGCCCGGCTGGCTGGACAAGAGCCTCAAATGGCGCCACGGCGCCACCCACTTTCTGGACAACATGGTGCTGCTGGCGCCCGATCCGGTCTGGATCAAAAAATTGCCCAACGGCAAGCTGCCGGACCGCAACGACTTCGTGCGCTACGGCACCGACGTGCCGGGCCGTATCCAGGCCTGGGGCACAGCGGCGGCGGCGAGCCGGCAATTGGCTGACGAGTTGCAGGCATGGCTGGTGAAGCCGGACATGGGGCGGGTTGAAGCGCTTTGACGAGATGACGAGAGCCTGGAAACACGAAATACAAATTTGAAGATACGGCGCCAGTGACGTGGCCACCGTGGAGCCCGCCATGAGGGGTATTGGCTGGAGAGGCAATAGCTTGTATGCTTACTCCATGAACACATCAACGCTGAATTTCAAAGCGCTTCCCGTGTCAGAGCGTATCCAGCTGGTTGAGGATATCTGGGACAGTATTGCCGAGGAGACTTCAGGCTCGCTGGAGCTTTCGGTTGAAGAGCGTGCCGAGCTTCAGCGCCGATACGCAGCGCACCAGGCTGACCCTTCCAGCAGTATTTCCTGGGATCAGGTGCGTGTTGCCCTGTTCAAGAACCGTACTTGATGCAGCTGGTTTTCAGGCCAGAGGCTTATCGTGAGCTGCTGGAGGCGCAAAGCTGGTACGAAGAGCGTTCTCCCGGCCTTGGTTTCGAGTTTGCCCGTGCTGTTGATGCTGCTGTAGCACGCGCGCTGCGCATGCCATCGGCCTTCGCGTACATCGACGGCGATTTTCGCCACGTCATGACCCGCAAGTTTCCCTATTCGATCATTTATCGGCTATCGGACTCCGAGCTGGTGGTGGTTTCCTGCTTTCACCATAGGCGCACAGGCCGGGCTCCTGGTCCGGCAATGTCAGCAGCTGACCGAGTGGATGTTCACGGCGGGCTGGCGACGCCGGACATGGGGCGAGTTGAAGCGCTTTGACTACGGTGGAGAACCAGCCATGAAAAACAACGCTTATCCGATGAAGCCGATTCGCACCGAAGCCGACTACCAGGCCGCGTTGCAACTGGTCGCCCCGTATTTCGAGAACGAACCCGAGCTTGACAGTGACGCCGGTGCGCACTTTGAGGCCATGCTCACGCTGATCGAAGCTTATGAGGCCAAGCACTGTCCGGTAGACCCCACCAATCAGGCTTCACCGACTACGGAAAGCCGTAGGTCAAACCAGTAGCTTTGCTACCAAAGCGTTGGTGCAGTTATCCTCTGGGCATGGCTATTCCAGACTATCAAACCTGCAGGAACTGCTTGCGGTAATTCTGAGTTGCTCTCCTGTATTTTTTGAACAGCTTGTTGTTGATGTGCTCGTGAAGATGGGTTACGGCGGTTCTAGGCGCGATGCGGGTGAACGAATAGGGCAGACCGGCGATGGCGGTATCGACGGAATCATCAAGGAGGATCGTCTTGGCTTGGACACTATCTTCATTCAGGCAAAGCGTTGGCAAGGATCGGTCGGACGCCCTGAAATCCAGAAGTTTGTCGGTGCACTTCAAGGCCAGCGCGCAAGGAAAGGCGTATTCATCACTACATCCACTTTTACAGCCGACGCGATTGACTACGCATCACGAATCGACACAAAGGTGGTGCTGATTGACGGCAGGGCGTTGTCTGCGTTAATGATCGATTTTGATTTGGGTGTTTCGGCGTCAGCCTCTTACGTGGTCAAGCGTGTTGACTCTGATTACTTCGAGGAAGGTTGATTTCCTTTCTTTGTGCCCCTGCGCCGTCGCAATCCGCAGATTTTGCTTGAGGCAATGGCCGGCCAGTGGGCGTTCGGCGCCGTTGCCGGTGCAAACGGCCTACCGTTGACCGCGCAAGTGCTACCATTCAAAGCATGAACACCACGTCCCTCGAACAGGCTGTGCTTCACCTGCCCAAGCAGGACCGGGCACATTTGGTGCATCTGCTGCTTGACAGTCTGGACGAGCCATCAGAGGTTCAGGTCCAGAGCCTGTGGCTGCAGGAATCTCAGCGACGCGCCACCGAGATTGATCAGGGCAAGGTGCAGTTGGTGACGGCTGAAGAGCTTGAGAAGCAGGTCCAAACGCTCTTCAAATGACCTATCGCCTGCATCCAGAGGCGGCTGCGGAACACAAAAATCAGGTCGCCTACTACGAGGATGTTCAAGGCGGGCTGGGGCGGCGGTATCACGCTGAGTTTCAGGCGGTCTTATTGCTGATGAACGCAGCCCCTCAGCGCTATCGGATCGTGCATCCGCCTGACATTCGCAGCTCAAGTTTTGAAGTGTTTCGCTTCAGTGTCATCTACCGCGAGCTCAGAGGCGATGTACAGGTATTGGCCATTGCGCACCACCGCCGTCACCCTGGTTATTGGTTGGACAGGCAATAGGTCGGGTGCCACGGATCAGAGCGACGCCTCCAGCATCTCCTCGTATTCTCCGGCGCTCGCAATCCGCGGATTCGTCTTGTGGCAATGGTCGGCCATCGCGCCCTTGATGATGTCGGGAAACTGCTCGCGCGTCACGCCCATGGCCGCCAGGCCGGTGGGCAGACCGAGGCGGGTATTCATGTCGCGCACCGCCTCGGCGACATTGCTGCCGACGGCCAGGCCCATGGCGTAGGCCATGCGCTCCAGGCGGTTTTCTTTCTGAATCGACTCAGCGCCAGCGTTGAAACGGATCACCGCCGGCAAAAACATCGCGTTGAGCGAGCCGTGGTGCAGGCGCGGATCGACACCGCCCAGGCTGTGGCTCAGCGAATGCACGCAGCCCAGGCCTTTCTGGAAAGCCATCGCGCCCTGCATGGACGCGCTCATCATGTTGAGCCGGGCTTCGCGGTCGCTGCCGTCATTGGTGGCGCGTTCGATGTTGGCCCAGCCGCGCTGCAGGCCGTCGAGGGCGATGCCATCAGCCGGCGGGTTGAAGGCGGGCGCCATGAAGGTTTCCATGCAGTGCGCAATGGCGTCCATGCCGGTGGCAGCCGTCAGTTTGGCCGGCAGGCCCAGCGTCAATTCGGGGTCGCAGATCGCGGTTTTGGGGACGATGTGCCAGGAGTGGAAGCCCAGTTTGCGGTGGTCGTCCACGATGATGATGGCGCCGCGCGCCACCTCGCTGCCGGTGCCGCTGGTGGTGGGCACGGCGATCAGCGGCGCGACACGGTCGGTGATCTTGAGCGAGTCGCCCTCGATGGTGGCATAGGTCGTCAGCGGGCCTTCGTGGGTGGCGGCAATCGCCACGCCCTTGGCGCAATCGATGGCCGAGCCGCCGCCGACGGCAATCAGGCCGTCGCAGCCACTGGCCTTGTACATTGCTGTCGCAGCGCGCACTGCGGCTTCGGTGGGGTTGGACGGGGTCTGGTCGAACACGGTGACAGGCATACCGGGCAGGGCGTCGAGTGCTTTTTGCAGCACACCGGCGGCCTTGACACCCGCATCGGTGACGATCAGCGGCCGGCTGATGCCGACGCGCTCGCATTCCTGCTTGAGCAGCTTGACTGCGCCGTAGTCGAATTGGATCTGGGTCACGTAATAAATGAAAGCCATGGGTGGTGTCTCTTTGTAGCTAGCGTTGTACGATCAAAGACCCTACTTTAATGGCTGGAGGCGCCTTGAGAACGAAACAGACCCTGAACGCCGTCACCTTAGTGATAACGCCCCCTGTGCAGGACATCTTCGCCCCATGACACGGCCCGCCCAAGCGCAGGACCTGCTGACCCCGGCCATGCGCGACGTGCTGGTGCGCATGGCGCGCGCAGCGCGGCCGCCCATGCACACCCTGAGCCCGCAACAGGCGCGTGCAGCCTATGCGGCGGGCACCGGTATTCTGGAAATCCCGTCGCCGCCGCTGGCCCGGGTGGAAGACTTCAACATTGCGGCGCGCGACGGCTATGCGCTGCCTCTGCGCCTGTACGCGCCGTCGCACAAAGCGCTGCCGGTACTGCTGTACTTTCACGGCGGCGGCTTCACGATTGGCAGCATCGCGACGCACGATATTTTGTGTCGGCAGCTCAGCCATCTGGCGGACTGTGCGGTGATCTCGGTGGACTACCGGCTGGCGCCGGAATACAAATTCCCGACGGCCGCCAACGACGCCTGGGACGCGCTGGCCTGGCTGTCCTTTCATGCCGAGGACCGGGGCCTGGACGGAACCCGGCTGGCTGTTGGCGGCGACAGCGCAGGCGGCACGCTGGCAGCGGCCTGCGCCATTCAGGCCAGGGACATGGCCTTGTCGCTGGAGCTTCAGCTGCTGTTTTACCCCGGCTGTGCATCGCACCAGGACACGGCTTCGCACCGGCGTTTTGCCGAGGGCTTTGTGCTGGAGGCCGCGCACATTGATTTCTTTTTCAGCCAGTATCTGCGCAGCCCGGCTGACCGCGAGGACTGGCGTTTTGCGCCGCTCAACGCGCCCGATGTCGATGGCGTAGCCCCCGCCTGGGTGGGGCTGGCCGAGTGCGACCCACTGACCGACGAGGGCGTGGCTTATGCCGATAAACTGCGAACGGCTGGGGTCACGGTGGACCTGGAGATTTACCGGGGCGTGACGCATGAGTTCATCAAGATGGGCCGCATCATTGTGGAAGCCCGGCAAGCCCATGCGCATGCGGCGCATGCCCTGCGCCATGCATTTTCAAAATAAGTGAGCGACATGAAACGACAGGACTTCCGATTCTTTCACCGGCTGCGCGTGCGCTGGGCAGAGGTGGACATGCAGAAAATCGTCTTCAACGCGCACTACCTGATGTACTTCGACACAGCGGTGGCGGACTACTGGCGCGCGTTGGCCATGCCTTACGAGGAAGCGATGCATGAGCTGGGCGGCGACCTTTACGTGAAGAAGGCGTCCGTCGAATACCACGGCTCGGCGCGTTACGACGACCAGCTCGACATTGGCCTGAAGTGTTCACGCATCGGCAACTCGTCCATGGTGTTCACCGGCGCCATCTTTCGTGGCGACGCATTGCTGATCACCAGCGAGTTGATCTACGTTTTTGCCGACCCGGCGACACAGACCTCGCGCCCGGTGCCGGCCCCCCTGCGCAAGATACTGACCGGGTATGAAGCCGGCGAGGCCATGGTGACCATCAAGACCGGCGGCTGGGATGCGCTAGGCACCCATGCCGGCGCCATCCGTACCGCTGTGTTTGTACAGGAGCAGGGGGTTCCCATGGAGATGGAGTGGGACGAGGCCGACAAGACCGCCATCCACGCGGTGGCCTACAACGGCCTGGGCCAAGCGATTGGCACCGGCCGGCTGCTGCAACATGCGCCCGGCAGCGCAAAAATCGGCCGCATGGCGGTGAGCCGGGTGTTGCGCGGTTCCAGCCTGGGGCGCGAACTGCTCAATGCCCTGGTCGCCCAGGCCGAACAGCGCGGTGACACCGAGGTGCTGCTGCACGCACAGCGCAGCGCTGAAGGGTTTTACACAAGGCTGGGTTTTGCGCCACGCGGCGAGCCGTTTGACGAGGTTGAGATTCCGCACATTGAAATGGCGCGGTCTCTCGGCCCGCGCTAAAGGCTCTTGGGTCATTGCGGGCTTGACCCGCAATCCATGTGGCACGGCCTCGCCAACCATTTGCATGCCACCACCATGGGTTCCGGATCACGTCCGGAATGACAAAACAAAGGCAGGGCTGATCAGGACCGCCAGCGCAACTGGACGTTTTGCGTGCCTGCCGTATCGTCGGCGCGATGCGCATGGGTGACTTCCCGCACATCAAGGTCCCAGCCCTCGGAGGCAGCACAAGCCACCAGCACCGTGCTGCAGCGCGTGCCATAACCGTGCTCGGGAAAGTCCACAAACGCGCTCGACAGCGCTTCCTCCAGCGCCAGCGGCACACCGGTGCTGGGCAGATCCTCGCGGCCAGCGCGCCGCTTGTCCCTGAGCGCAGTCATCAGCGCCTGTTCAAGCGCCTTCTCATCGGAGGCCGCCAGCGCTGAATGCAGGGTTTTTTTCAGGCCCAGTGTTTTGGGCCAGGGTGTGTCGAGCGCGCCATTCGACAGGCCGTAAACGCCGGGCGCCAATGCGCGGGATTCCAGAGCCGGTCCCGGCTTGTTGCTGAGCCAGTGCCAGACGCCGCTGTTGAAGTCCCCAAGCACCAGGTTGAAGCCGCCGTAGGCCGGGCCGTCGATCTGCGCCATGAAGGTCGCAGCATCCTCGCTGCTTTCCAGCCAGCGTGTGACCAGCTCACCGCGCGATTTTTCACCGGTCAGCGAGGCCGGGCCGCGCACATTGGTCAGCATCGCCAGTCGACCGGCGGCGGTCAGGCCCAGCCAGGTGCCACCGGCGCGGATGTCCCGGCCCGAGATGATGTCGGTACCGGCATCACTGCGCCAGGGCGCGAGGGGCAGGGTGGGGCGGTCCAGGAACTCATCGCGGTTCGCGGCAATGACCAGCGGCCAGCGCGCCGAGGCGCCGATGGCAAAAGCGATCAGGCACATTTATTCAAGCCCCCACGCTACCCGCTTGCGCGTGGTTCGCTGCCCCCCGAGGGGGCTGTGCTTGCTTGGGGCGGCCCGGCGCGCCGCACATCGCCTAAATATCTTCCAGCAAGGGGTAGGGCAAAGGCAGCAAGGCCAGTGCCGGGCCGGTGGCGCTCCCCAGTGTCAGCCGCCCGCCTTCGGCATCAGCGGCCGCCGAGGTCTGCATGGACACGATGGCATCAAAGCCGCCGCTGGGCCGCGGGGCACAGGCCGCCACCAGGCCGCAAGGCTGCTCGGCGTCGGAGACATGGAACACCTCCTGCCCGACCACGGGCTCGCCGTCGGTGTGCGCCAGGTACGCCCGGCGTTTGAGCGTGCCGCGAAACTGGCTGCGCGCCACGATTTCCTGGCCGGGGTAACAGCCTTTCTTGAAGTTCACGCCGCCGACGGATTCGTAATTGAGCATCTGCGGCACAAAGGCCTCATAGATCGGCTGGGTGATCATGGCGATACCCGACTGCACGTCGAGCCAGTGCCATTGCGCCAGCGGCAACGCGTCGCCGGCGGGTACAGGCGTTCCGGCCGGCGCGCACCAAAGGGCGCGCGGCTGGCCGTTGCCGGGATAAAGAAACACCAGATTTGCAGCATCAAAATCGACCTTGTCCCATATCGGACGGTCGCCACCAGCTATGGATTCGATAGCGTTTCCGGCCAGGCCAAACAGCGCGTAGTCGGCGGTGGCATCACTGAGCTTGGCCTTGGCGCGCAGCACAAACATCGAGAGGCGCTTGAGCGTGACCGCCAGGATGTCCTGGCTGCAGAGCATCAGAATTTCATCAGGGCTGCGCTTGAAGACGATGAAGCTGGCCTGCATGCGGCCCTTGGCGTTGCAAAACGCTGCCAGCCGCGCTTCGGCCAAGCCGAGCAGCGCCACGTCCTGGGTCAGCTGACCCTGCAGAAATTTGGCGGCTTCCTCGCCGGCCACGCGAATCACGCCAAGATGGCTCAGCCCGGCAACGCCGGACAAGGTGGAAACAACCGGCAAATCTGTGGGTAGGGTCAACATAAGCTGAATTATCATGGACCCATCGTTTTCAGGAAGGCAACAGGGTTGTGCGGCGTTTCTTTATAAGTCTGCTGGTGCTGATGTTTCTCGCCGGCCTGTTGGTATTTGGCGCGGCGGGCTGGTGGCTGCACGAGCCCCTGAAACTTCAGCCACAAGCCGGCAGCACCGCGGTGGATCTCGAAATTGAGCCCGGCACTCCGGCCCAGCGCGTAGCCGATACCGTGGCCGCCAGCGGTGTCTCGGTGGAGCCGACGCTGCTTTACGCGTGGTTCCGCGTTTCCGGCCAGGCCCGCCAGATCAAGGCCGGCAGTTATGAAGTCACCCCCGGCACGACGCCCCGCTCGCTGCTGAGCATGCTGGTGCGCGGCGAGGAAAGCCTCAAAAGCGTGGTCATCGTCGAGGGCTGGAATTTCCGCCAGGTGCGCGCTGCCCTGCAAAAGGCCGACGCCCTCAAGCCCGACAGCCAGGACCTGAGCCCGGAAGTCATCATGGCGCAACTGGGCAAACCGGGCCTGCATCCCGAGGGACGTTTTTTCCCAGACACCTACACCTACGCCAAGGGCTCCAGCGACCTGGCCGTGCTCAAGCGAGCCGCGCGTGCGATGGACCGGCGGCTCGAAGCGGCCTGGGCCTTGCGCGCGGCGGACACCCCGCTGAAAACGCCCGATGAAGCTCTGGTGCTGGCCAGCATCGTTGAAAAGGAAACCGGCAAACCCGCTGACCGGCCCGAAGTAGGTGGCGTATTCAGCAACCGCCTGCGCATCGGCATGCGGCTACAGACCGACCCGACCGTGATTTACGGACTGGGCGAACAGTTCGACGGCAACCTCCGTCGGCGCGACCTGCTGGCCGACACACCCTACAACACCTATACCCGCTCCGGCCTGCCACCCACGCCGATTGCCATGCCCGGCAAGGCGTCACTGCTGGCTGCGGTCAAGCCGGCGCCGACCAAGTCCCTGTATTTCGTGGCGCGCGGCGATGGCAGCAGCCATTTCAGCGGCAGCCTGGACGAGCACAACCGGGCGGTCAATAAATACCAACGCGGACAATAATGGCCCCCACGCTCCGCACTCACGTGTCGTCGCTGCCCCCCGAGGGGGCTAATTTTCCTGGGGGCGGCCCGTCGGAAAATTCCATGCCCCCCACGCTCCGCACTCACGTGTCGTCGCTGCCCCCCGAGGGGGCTAATTTTCCTGGGGGCGGCCCGTCGGAAAATTCCATGCCCCCCACGCTCCGCACTCACGTGTCGTCGCTGCCCCCCGAGGGGGCGCTGCGCCTGCGGCCCGGCAAAGCCGGTTCTGCGGCCCCGGCTGAACGGGAGGGTCGCCGCGCAGGTGTTGGTCCGGGCTTGTTTATCAGTTTTGAAGGCATAGACGGGGCGGGCAAGTCCACCCACATCGCTGCACTGGCGGACGCCTTCAAGGCGCAGGGCAGGGCGGTGACCCTGAGCCGCGAGCCGGGCGGTACGCCGCTGGCTGAAAAGCTGCGGGCGCTCATCCTGAATGATGTGATGGACCCGCTGACCGAAGCGCTGCTGATTTTTGCGGCCCGGCGCGACCACCTGACAACAGTTATCGCCCCGGCGCTGGCGCGCGGCGACGTGGTGCTGTGCGACCGGTTCACCGACGCCACCTTTGCCTACCAAGGCGGCGGGCGCGGTTTCGACCTTGAAGTGCTATCAAAACTGGAGCTCTGGGCGCAGGCTGCACAAGCGCTGGGTTCTGATTTTGTTCATGAACTGGGCAGAAAGGGCGCACCTGCGGCCATTGTCCAGCCCGACCTGACGGTGTGGTTCGATCTGGCGCCCGAAGAGGCCGCCCAGCGCCTGGTCGGCGCCCGCGTGCCAGACAAGTTTGAGGCCCAGCCGGTGGAGTTTTTCCGTCGCGTGGCCCAGGGCTACGCCGACCGCATGGCGCAGGACCCTGCCCGTTTCGCCCGCATTGACGCCGCGCATGCGCGTGAAACGGTCTGGCATGCGGTCTACCAGGTCTTTGCCGACAAAGGCTGGTTGCCATGAGCGATATCAACAACGAGACCTTGAGCCCGAACCCGCTGCTGGCGCCCTGGCTGCAAACCCAGTTGCGCGCCTTGCTGGCCCAGCGCGGCCACGCCTGGCTGCTCAGCGGCCCGTCGGGCCTTGGCCAGTTCGACCTGTCGCTGGCGCTGGCGCGGGCCTGGCTGTGCGAACAGCCAACACCCGATGGCGCTTGCGGCCATTGCGGAAGCTGCCACGCGGTCGCAGTCCACACCCATGCCGACCTGTGCATGTTGATGCCCGAAACGCTCTCGCTGGCCCTGGGCTGGCCGCTGGACGAAAAAACCCAGGACGACCTGGACAGCAAAAAACGCAAACCCAGCAAGGAAATCAAGGTCGATGCGGCGCGCGAGGCGGTCAGCTTCACCCAGTTCACGCGCTCGCGGGGCACGACCAAGGTGGTGCTGGTCTACCCGGCCGAGCGCATGAATGCCATCACCGCCAACACGCTGCTCAAGACGCTGGAAGAGCCGCCCGGCGCCGTCAAGTTCATCCTGGCCACTGGGGCCGCGCACCAGTTGCTACCCACCATCCGCAGCCGCTGCCAGGGCCACACCATGCACTGGCCGGCTTTTGACGAAGCCCTGGCCTGGTTGACCAGCCAGGCTGCGCCCGAAGGCAAGGCTGGTACCCGGCCTTCCACCCCTGATTTGCAAACCTTGCTGGCCGCAGCTGGCGGCCGCCCGGCCGATGCGCTGGACCGGTTGCAAGCCGGGCCGAGCAGCGCCAGCGCCCAGAACTGGCAGGCCTTGCCCAAAGCGCTGGCGCGCGGCGACGGTAGCGCGTTGGCCGACATGGCTCCCGCCCAAGCCGTCGATGCGCTGCAAAAGCTCTGTCACGACGTGATGGCGGTCAAGGCCGGTGCGCAGCCGCGTTTTTTCAACGCTGCCGACTTGCCGTCCAGTAAGGCCGGCGGGCCGGGTTTCATGGCGCTGGGCGCCTGGTCCAAAGAGTTG
Source organism: Polaromonas sp. (assembly GCF_041689105.1). Lineage (GTDB taxonomy): Bacteria > Pseudomonadota > Gammaproteobacteria > Burkholderiales > Burkholderiaceae_C > Polaromonas. Next base: position 13,652 of record NZ_JBDNGU010000121.1, read on the forward strand.
GCCGCCACCGCGCGCACCGTCGAACACCCCTACAACCCCGGCCTGATGCTGGAAACGCTGGCCAGCCGCGCGCGTCAGGCGCTGACCGCCAAATAAGCGCGTTTCTGCTGACAGCAGGTCGCTTGAGCCTATAAACTAGCCTTTATGAGCACATTGCCACCCGCAAGCACCACCGGGACCAGCACCGCCCGGCCCAGCGTCATCCAGTTGGCCATCCGGGAAAAAGCAGCGCTGTACGCGGCCTACATTCCACTGTTCACCGAAGGCGGGGTTTTCATTCCCTCCGCTCGGGACTACAAGCTCGGCGACGATATTTATGTGTTGCTGACCCTGCCGGAAGACACCCAACGCTACCCGGTGGCTGGCAAGGTTGCCTGGGTCACACCAGCCCGCGCTTCGGGCAACCGCACCCAGGGCGTGGGCGTGCGTTTTCCGAACGACGAAAAATCCCGCCTGCTGAAAATCAAGATCGAGGAAATCCTCGGCGCCCACCTGGCTTCTGATCGTCCGACCCAGACCATCTAGTACCCCGGCGCCGCGCGTTGTCGGCAACGCTACGTTTTTAATAGCTGGTGGCGCCCGCTTCATAAGAGCTAGAGCCCTATTTCATGCATAAAGATTTTTTGCCCTGATGTTTACCGACTCCCATTGCCATCTGAGCTTTCCAGAACTGCAAGCGCAGCTGCCCCGCATCCGCCAGGCCATGCAGGATGCACAGGTGGACCGCGCCCTTTGCATTTGCACCACGCTCGAAGAGTTCGAAACCGTCCACGCGCTGGCCACCACCTATGACAATTTCTGGTGCAGCGTGGGCGTGCACCCGGACAACGAAGGCGTGACAGAACCTGGCCTGGACGACCTGCTGCGCCGCGCTGCCTTGCCCAAAGTGGTCGCTATTGGCGAAACTGGCCTGGACTATTACCGCCTGGGCGAGCGCAGCGTGGCCGACATGGAATGGCAGCGCGAGCGTTTCAGGACCCATATCCGCGCGGCCCGCCAGACCGGCAAGCCGCTTGTGATTCATACCCGCAGCGCGTCGGCCGACACCTTGGCCATCCTCAAGGAAGAGGGTGAAACCGCCGACGGAGCAGGGCGGGCCGGCGGGGTGTTCCACTGCTTCACCGAAACTGCCGAAGTGGCACGGGCAGCGCTGGATCTCGGGTTTTACATTTCTTTTTCCGGCATCCTGACCTTCAAGAACGCCGCCGACTTGCGTGAGGTTGCCCGCTTCGTTCCGCTGGACCGGACCCTGATCGAGACAGACAGCCCCTACCTGGCGCCCATGCCGTACCGCGGAAAAACCAACAATCCGTCCTACGTTCCTTATGTGGCCAAACAGGTGGCCGAGCTCAAGCAAGTGCCTGTCGAGACCATTGCCGAAGCCACCAGCCGTAATTTTGAGCGCCTGTTTACCGGAGTCACAGCATGAAAATAGACTTCATAAATTACATTAATAAATCCATTTATCTGTTTGTTTTTACAGGGTTTATATATGCATTTGCTGGCTCTTACGAAGATTTCTTCGCGGCCATCAAACGTGACGACGCCAACGCCGTTCAGCAGTTGCTCGCGCGGGGTTTTGACCCCAACACCATCGACCCGCTGGGTCAAACAGGGCTGTACGTTGCCCTGAGCGAGCCGTCGCTCAAGACCGCCCAGGTGCTGCTCGCAGCGCCCAAAACCAATGTCAACGCGCTGAATGCCAAGGACGAAAGCGCGCTGATGATCGCGGCACTGAAAGGCCACCTTGACGTGGCCGCCAGCCTGATCAAGCGGGATGCCGACGTCAACAAGACCGGCTGGGCACCGTTGCATTACGCCGCCACCGGCGGGCACCTGCCGATATTGAGCCTGCTGCTGGAGAACCACGCCTACATTGACGCCGAGTCGCCCAACGGCAGCACGCCGCTGATGATGGCCGCGATGTACGGCACGCCGCAGGCTGTCAAGTTGTTGATTCAGGCTGGCGCAGACCTCTTGATGAAAAACCAGCAAGGCCTGACCGCCATCGACTTTGCCCGCCGGGCCAGCCGCACGGAAGCTGTCGATTTACTTGTCGCGGCCATTCGCAGCAAGCAGGCCACCGGCAAATGGTAGAAGATGTTCGGGGGAACACCAGCCCGCGTGGGGCGCTGCCAGGCTTGGGCGCTGGAAATGGACACTCATCGATGTTCCACGATGTATATTATGTTAACTAATAGATAAGCATGGAAGATCAAGCAGTCAACCCGTCCCAGCCTGCAAACCGCCGGCCCCTCTTTTTAGCGGCCCAACGCCCTCGGGTCATATGTCCACTTGCGTACCTTGGTGGCCTTGAGTCGGGCTGCATCGGCATGGCGCGGGTTGACCAGCACGTTGAACTCTTCAGGAACCACCACGGATGGCACCCGCGCCAGTGCTGATTCACCGCCGGCACACCAGACCGTGCCCCAATCCATGCTGACTTTGCCAGCCGGTAAGGCGTCCCAGCCCACATGCGCATCGGCTTCCATGGTCACAGCCTGGCCCCATACATCCACCGGAACCTCAATGCGCACCAGGTAACGGTTCAAGGGCAAGGACTTGCTGCCGTCCAGATGGACAATCGTTTCCAGGCAAGCCATGGCAATGCTGGTGGCGGCATAAACCATGGGCGAGCCGTGCAAATTCCAGCGCCCGCCAGTAATTTCAGCGCCCTTCCCGTCCAGATCTTCGGCCACGTAAGCCGGTGCATCGGTGGCGATGCGCCACAAAACTGCGCTGCTCAAGCGTAGGCGCCCGACTGCATTTGCGCCAGAAGCCGGGCCACAGCTTCGCGACCATCAGCGGTGTCCAGCAATTCTTCGGGTTTGCGGCCACCCAGCGCGGCCGCAGGCTGCACAATCCACTCGCCAAACCACTTGGCCGGTTTGAACCCGGCTGATTCCCCGGACTGTTTGACAATCGTTTCCACCTGCCCGATCAGCTTGGCCAGGCCGACCAGACGCTCGCTCTCGTCGGCCGACAAGTCGGTTTTGTTAGCCATCTTGCGAGTCACGGTCGCTCGGGAAAGGCCCACGATCCTGACAAAACGATCCTTCGTCATGTCCATTTCTTTGGAGATCACACCCACCATGTGAGAAGGAGCGCCCTTCTTGACCAGCAATGCCCGGTCCATCGGCGGCATGACGTACAAATCGGCGTAGCCCGTATGGCTGCTTTTTTCCAGCCGCTCCCAGGCGAAAACGCCCTTCTTTAGCCGCCCAGCGAGCGCCGTCCGGGACGGCAGCGAGGGAGTTTTTGCAGTCGATGTGACGATGGCCATGGTCAGAACTCCTCAAATGAGTTTTTATTTTAGCTCATATGAGCCTGAGTCACACCGCGCTACATTGGTTTCCAGTCCAGGAAAAGCAGTATTCCCTGCAAAAACCTTGTTTATCTTCACCGCTTTCCGGGCAAGGGCCCCTACCCCTACCCTCCGCCGGACCGGCCTTTCTGCCTATTTAATGGTCAGTTTCACGGCTTCTCCGGATCAAGGTCGAAGCACCCAGTTACAAAAAAACGGGCCAAAATCGCTTCAGCTTTCAACACACCACGCCTTCCTTCTCTCGTCGACCCAAGCCCTGTAGGACGACGGAGCCTTCTGCACAAAACGCGGTTCGTGGCATGCAAACTGTCGCGATGACTCACAGAAAACACACCCCACATCGCGCTGCAGCCACGTTGCTGGCAGCAAGCGCCTGGTTGGCCAGCTCGGCGCTGGCTCAGTCGCCCGGCCCTGAAGCGGGTGCCTCTGGCATGCAGGCCAAGTATGTAGCCCTGAGCGCGCAGCTCGCGCGCAATCAGTTCCAGCGTCCGCTGGTGATCGACTCCACAGAGTCGTCCAATGCCGTCAGCGGCAGCGCTTACGCGGTCATCAGCTACCCGTTCAGCGCGGTGATGGCGGCGCTCAAGGACCCTGACAACTGGTGCGAGGTGCTGATCCTTCATCTCAACACCAAACATTGCAACGCGGAAAAAGGCAGCAGCCCCGCCGTTCTGGCGGTCAGCGTCGGCAAAAAGACGCCGCAGGCGCTCACCGACGCGCATGCCCTGGCATTCAACTTCACACCGGCTACGGCCAAGCCAGATTACATGGCGGTTCGGCTCAATGCAGAAAAAGGGCCACTCGGCACGCACAACTACCGGATCGAGCTGGAGGCGGCGCCTGTCGAGGGCAACAAAACCTTTATGCACCTGCGTTATTCCTACGGCTACGGCATGACGGGCCGGCTTGCCATGCAGGCCTACATGGCGACAGTGGGCAGCAGCAAGATCGGCTTCTCCGAGGTGACCAGTGATGTGGGGGGGGGCAAAACCCCGGTAGGCGGGATGCGCGGTGCGATCGAACGCAACACCATGCGGTACTACCTGGCGATTGACACCTATCTTGCGTCGCTTGCAGTGCCCGCCTCGCAGCAGTTTGAAAAACGCCTGCAGCTCTGGTTTGACGCCACCGAGCGTTACCCACGCCAACTGCACGAGATCGAGCGCACGGCCTACGTCACCATGAAGCGCAGCGAATATCAGCGGCAACAAGCCACGCCCTGAGGCGCTGGCCTTGGTGACCGCCATCGAAGCTGTTCTTCGGGTTCAGGCCCGAATCGGCGTCACGGTGCCGGGCTCCCGCACGGGAATCGTCGGCTCGGTCGCGGGCGGCTCGATGATCTCCGGGGGGCCACCCGGCCCCGGCATGGGCGGCATCTCTGGCGGCGGCATTTCAGGGGGGATCTGCGTACCTGGCTCAGGATCGGTTGCAAAGGTAATGGGGCTAATAGGGCGAATGGGTTGCATGTCTATCTCCAGATATAAGGCCATAAGGCCATGAGGCGATGAAGAGGCGCGACGGCGGCAGCCGTCACCCTGTCAGTCGCGACGACGCTGCAGTGCCGACCGAACCACCGCAGCGAGCAACGCGCCTGCGGCAAGCGCCAGGAATGTAGACAAAAAAGGCTTCTCGGCCACCTGCTGCGCAAGCTTGCCGACCTGGCGCGAGCGGGCACCTGCGGCGTCCGCAGCTGGTGACACGAATGAAGGCCCCTGATCCGCCATGCCGTTCACCGAAGCGGGATTGGTCAGGAATGCCTCTTCGGCAGATTGCAGCACCTCTTTGGCCAGTGGTCGGGAGAGCGACCCGAACGGAAGATCCTCGGTATCAGACGCAGGCATGGTCATGGGCGGAGCCTTGGTTGAAAAAATGCAGTGAGCAAACAGGTGTTCAGGCGCTGAATAGCTGGATACACTCGCTTGCCGAACGGTCCGGCTTTGCCAGCCAACGTCGCTCGCTTACAAAAGGTACCAGCCTGCTCTCCATGCAGAAAGTTTAAAAGCGCAAACCTTGCGCCCACGCGGGAGAGCCGAGCAAGGTGCTGTAGGAGGATGCCCTGCACGCATTCGTGGGACGGGTCTTACAGGTATTCGCGATTGTCCTTACAACACTTGCCGTAGCCCAGCTACGGCTTTGTCACTTGGGACTGATTAAGGTCAAAGCTCATTGCACGCCCTGTACTTTTGTCCTGCGTTTTTGCTGTCTTCAGGATCATTCTCATGCCAATAGCAGCCTCCCCATCCCAGCCGTCCCTGCCCTTGCGCACTGCCTGGCGTGCCACGCACGGCAAGCGGATTTTCGCTGCATGGCAGCTTGTGCCTGCGACCTTTGCCCTGCTGATCGGATTCCTGGCGCTGACGCCAGACGGTATGGCCGAGCCTCTGCAGGCTTTAGCCAGCTGGCTACTTGTGGGTCTGGTGGCCGTACTGGCAGTGATCGCCGTTGCGAAGGGGCTGGAACGCCTTATTGCCTGCGACGGCGGTTGAGGCCGACATAAAAGCCAGCGGCAAGCCCACCCCGGTGCAGATCGCCAGGAACCCCTTTTTTGACCCCCAAGGATTACAGATGCCGCAACCCAAGCGCACTACAGCCAGCAGCGCCACGAAAACTGCCTCAGCGACCACTGAAAAACAAAAACAGCTCCAGGCTGCCGCCGCCGATGAGACCAACGTCCTGACGACCAACCAGGGGTTGCAGATCCCGGACAACCACAACTCGCTGAAGGCTGGCGTGCGCGGTCCCACGCTGCTGGAGGACTTCATCCTCCGCGAAAAAATCACCCACTTCGACCACGAGCGCATTCCCGAACGCGCGGTGCACGCACGGGGCACGGCGGCCCACGGTTACTTCAAGGTCTACAAGCCGATGGCGCATTACACCAGCGCGGGTTTCCTGCAAAACCCCGAGGCAGAAATTCCGGTGTTTGTTCGCTTTTCCACGGTCGCTGGCTCACGCGGCTCGGCGGACACGGTGCGCGACGTACGCGGATTCGCCGTCAAGTTCTATACCAACGAAGGCAACTACGACCTGGTCGGCATCAACATCCCAGTGTTTTTCATTCAGGACGCCATCAAGTTCCCGGACCTGGTCCATGCCCTCAAGCCTGAACCTCACAACGAGATGCCGCAGGCCGCCAGCGCACACGACACCTTCTGGGACTTTGTCTCGCTGATGCCCGAATCCACCCACATGCTGATGTGGGCCATGTCGGACCGCGCCCTGCCCCGTAGCTACCGGATGATGGAAGGTTTTGGCGTACACACCTTTCGCTTCATCAATGCGCGCGGCGAGTCGCACTTCGTGAAGTTCCACTGGAAACCCAAGCTCGGCGTTCATGGCCTGGCCTGGGACGAGGCGCAGAAGATCGCCGGCAAGGACGCCGATTTCCACAGGCGCGACCTGTGGGAAGCCATCGACCAGGGTAACTTTCCCGAGTGGGAGCTGGGTGTGCAGATCATCGAGGAAGGCAAGGAAGACAAGCTTGGCTTCGACATCCTGGACCCGACCAAGCTGATCCCCGAATCGGTGGTGCCGGTGCAACTCATCGGTAAAATGGTGCTCAACCGGAACCCGGACAACTTCTTTGCGGAAACCGAGCAGGTCGCGTTTCATCCGGGCCACCTGGTGCCGGGCATTGATTTCTCGAATGATCCGCTGTTGCAGGGGCGGCTGTTCTCGTACACCGACACGCAGATTTCTCGCCTGGGCGGTGCTAATTTTCATGAACTGCCCATCAACAAGGCGGTCTGTCCTTTCCACAACTTCCAGCGTGACGGCATGCACCGCCAGAGCGTCAACAAAGGTCGGGTAGCCTACGAGCCCAACACGCTTGCCAACGGGTCCGAATACCGCGTTGACGGCGGTGCTCAGGGTTTTCAGTCCCACCCCGAGCAACTGGAGCCGCCCAAAGTCCGGCGCCGTAGCCCGTCCTTCGATGACCATTTTTCGCACGCCAGGCTTTTCTGGAACAGCCAAAGCCCGGCCGAGAAAGACCACATCGTTGCCGCCTTCCGCTTTGAGCTGTCCAAGGTCGAGGTGTCAGACATCCGCCAGCGCATGGTCGATAACCTGGCGCATGTGGACTCCAAACTGGCGGCGAGGGTCGCTGCGCCGCTGGGCATCAACGCACCGGACGCCAAAGCAGCCGCAGGTCGTCTCGGCTTCAGGGACTATCGCATCGCGCCGTCGGTCGAGGAAGACGCGGCGCTGAGCATGGCCAGACCGGCGGAGAACATCAAGACCCGAAAAATCGCGATTCTAGTGGCCGACGGCGTAGACCTGCTGACCTTCAAGCGCCTGCAACAGGAACTGCTGGACGCTGGTGCAGCCTGCAAACTCATTGCGCCGCAGCTCGGAGCGGTCACCACGTCCTCAGGAAAGCAGCTTGCGGTGGATCACACCTTTGCCAACATGCCATCGGTGATGTTTGACGCGGTGCTGCTGCCCGGCGGCGCAGCCAGCGCCGCAACCCTGATGCAGATGGGCGATGCCATCCACTTTATCCTAGAGACCTACAAACATTGCAAAACCATCTGCGCCCTCAATGAAGGCGTGCAGTTGCTGGGCACGCTCGGATTTGCGCTAGAGGGCCATGGCGACCAGGTGATGGAGCCAACCACCGGCGTGTTGCTCGCCGATGCCCGCAAGGCCGCCGAGGGGCAGATTGCCCAGGCCTTTATGGCGTCGATGACCAGCCACCGGCACTGGGACCGGCTCAATGTGGATGCCGTGCCAGCCTGAGTTTGTGTGGCGGGCCGGGATCAGGATTGAAGCCTCAAGGCTTGAGCCGGAGTTCGTGGGTGAAGGCCGGCGGGTTCATCTGCAGCGGGCGATAGGCCACATCGGCCCAGGTGCTGCTCATGTCGCGGTAGCGGCTTGAAAAAACCAGCCCGCTCTGCCCGGTCTGGTAAATGAACTGCGACTTCTCCAGATCGCTCAAGTCATAAAGCGCGCGCAGAGACGCCGCATGCCGGTTGGCAAAAGGCACTTTGGAATCGTTGGGCCAGTACTGGCCGACATTGACCGTGAAGGAGTCGCCACCGGTAGGCACACTGACATCAAAAAAGCGGGCCAGCGCGGGCACGTTGCCAAAGGGCCGGTGCGCCGACAGGGCCTGATGGGCCTTGCCCCACTTCCATTGGGCGGGCGCGGCGCCCTCCTGGGTCTGCAGCACCGTCAGCGCACGGTCCAGCGCTGCGGTGGACTGCGCGGCACAGCCGGCAGCCCCGCACCAGGACAGGTCGTTGCGCTCGACCATCTCTTCAATCGCGCTGCGGAAATGACGCTTGCCGTACATGCTTTTGAGGCGGACCTCACCCAGCTTGCTGCCGATCACGCCGCGCGTGAGTTCATCAACCCAGACTGAAAAGATCAGCGGCGCGGCGCTGTCGGCCCGCATATTGCCGTCAAACCCTGCAAGCACGGCCTGCGCATCGGCGGCCAACGGGTGCTGCGATGCCGTCTTCTGCAGCAGCGGCAGCAGCCTGAGCGTCGCCAGCGACAGCTGGTCGCTCTGGATTTTCTGCATGGAAGCCACGTCATGGCGAGGCGTGGCTGCCAATAATTTTTCGATCCGGTCAAAGCGATAAGGCACGACCCAGTCCTGCCCCATGAAGAGGTCGGAGCCGGCAGCCACCACGCTCTGGTTGGCGTTGGAGAACCAGCCCTTGACGCCAATGGCAGCCGCGTCCGCCTGCGGCGTCTGCGCATAAGGCAACCATCCCGCCCAGTCGTACCTGGCCTCCCAGCCGGGTGACGGCGCGACGCCGAGGATGTCGTTGTCGGCCTTGCGCAGCGGCACCTTGCCAATGGCCTTGTAAGCGACCTTGCCGGCGACGTCGGCCGTCACCACGTTTTGCATCGGCGAATGGTGGTCAGCATAAGCCGCGATCAACTCGTCCACCGACTGGGCCTGGTTGGCGCGCAGGGCCGCCAGCGCGGTCAGGTTGTCGGTTTCCAGCGCACTCCAGCGCAGCGCAATCACGTATTTTTTGATGTCCAGCACGTCGGTGTGCGTCTTTTGCGCGTCGCTCAGCACCGGCCCGTGGCGGCTGGCGCGCACACTCAGGCTGACGTCGGGCTTGCCCTTGACCTTGATGGTTTCGCTGCGGGTCTTGAAGTCTGCCCACTGCGCCTTGCCACTGCCGGGCACCCGGTACTGCTGCGGGTTGGCCGGGTTGATCTGCTCCAGATACAGGTCCTGTACGTCGGGGCCGGTGTTGGTAAACCCCCAGGCGACCTTGCGGGTGCGGCCCAGCACCACAAAAGGCAGGCCCGGCAGGGTCGCGCCTATCACGTCCAGCGCGGCCGTGGCCTTGCCGTCCGGCGCCTGGCCCGCAGGTGCCTGCAGGCGCGCGAAGTACCAGATGGCTGGCGCGGACAAACCGAGGTGCGGGTCGTTGGCCAGCAAGGGCTTGCCGCTGGCGGTGCGGGTGCCGGCCAGCACCCAGTTGTTCGAACCCTTGCCCTCGACGTTGCCGATGTTGGCGGCCCAGTCGTTGATGTCCAGCGCCATCCGGTTTGCTGTTGTTTCCGGAGTTCCCGGGTTTTTGAGGTCAAAAAGGCCTGCAGCCCTTACCGGATGGGCGTCAACAGCTCCCGTTTTAATAGCATCTGTTGTCGGCCTGTAAACACCCAGGCCGGCATACAGTTTGGCGAAGTCGGTCTTCGAAGCCGGTGCCTCGCCCGGGTAAGGCGTGAACAGCTGCCAGAGCTGCTCGGTGCTGAGAACTTTGGCTGCCGACAAGCGGGCAAATTCATTGCCCCAGTTGCCACCCAGGTCCAGCGCCATCATCAGCGCCCAGCCCGCGCTGTCTTGCGGTGTCCAGGCCTGGCCGGAGCCGCCCGGCTTGACACCCAGGATATGGAATTCCGGCGAGAGAGCCTGGTCGCTGCCTGTGTAAAACGCATTGATGCCGTCGCTGTAAGCCTGCAAGGCCTGTTTCGCTTCTGCAGGCAGCACCTGCCACTGGCGCTCGGCCGCCTCCATGATGCCCAGCGTGCGCATCAGCTTGTCGGTGTCCAGTGTGGCTTCGCCCAGCACCTCGGACAACTGGCCGTGCATGACCCGGCGATTGAACTCGAGCTGCCAGCCGCGCTCCTGCGCATGCACATAACCCAGCGCCATCCACGCATCGCGCGGAGACTGGGCCTTGATGTGGGTCACGTCGGCGCCATCGCGCGCCACCGACACCGGGGCAAGCAGGCCGGACACCTTCAACTCGCCGTCCAGTGCGGGGAAGGTCCGGCTGATGTAAATCGCCGCGGTAACCGACAGCAGCAGCACAAGCAGCAGTACCAGCCAGAAAAATCGTTTGATCCAGACCACGATAGTGTTCCCCCGGTTGAGTGACAAGCGCCGGTCAGGCCAGCCGACGAAAAATCAGGCGACTGCGGCGGGCTGGAGCTGAAGGGACTTGAACTCCAGGAACTCTTCAAAGCCGTAGACCCCGTTTTCACGGCCGTTGCCCGACTGCTTGTAGCCGCCAAACGGCGCGTTGCCATTGAAGGGGCCACCGTTGATGTCGACCTGGCCGGTGCGGATGCGGCGTGCGACTTTCATCGCATGTTCGTCGCTGCCGCTCCAGACGCCGCCGCCCAGGCCGTAGATGGTGCTGTTGGCAATCGCCACGGCTTCTTCCTCGTCCTTGTAGGGGATGACAACCAGCACCGGGCCGAAAATTTCTTCCCTGGCAAGGGTGTCGGTGGACTTGATGCCCAGGATGGTGGGCTGCACAAAGTAGCCCTTGTCCATGGCTGGTGCGTCGGCGCCGCCGGCGATCACGTCGGCGCCCTCTGCGATGCCGGTGCGGATGAAGCCCAGCACGCGCTCGCGCTGGTTCGCGCTGACCAACGGGCCGAGCCGGCTGGTCTCGTCCAGGCTGGGGCCGATGCTGAATTTGGCAATCGCGATTTTCGCCAGCGCTTTTACCTCGTCGTAGCGGCTGGCCGGAACCAGCATGCGGGTGTGGGCCGAGCAGGTCTGGCCACTGTTGAGCATGCAGGCTGAAATCGTTCCCTTGACCGCGGCTTCGAAGTCAGCATCGGCCAGGATGACGCTGGCCGACTTGCCGCCCAACTCCAGCGCCACACGTTTGACCGACTGGCTGGCCAGCTCGCTGACGCGTTTGCCGGCACGGGTGGAGCCGGTGAAGCTGACCATATCGACTTCCGCGTGCGTCGCCAGCACTTCGCCAACCACCGGGCCCATGCCGTTGACCAGGTTGAACACGCCCGGCGGCAGCCCGGCTTCGTGGATGATCTCGGCCAGGATCATGGCGTTGACCGGGGCGATCTCGCTGGGCTTGAGCACCACGGTGCAACCCGCAACCAGCGCCGGGGCAATCTTCAGGGTGATCTGGCTCAGCGGAAAGTTCCAGGGCGTGATGCAGCCGACCACACCAATGGCCTCGCGCACCACCAGGGAGTTGCCGACCTTTTTTTCCCATTCAAAGTTGCGCGCCACCTTGGCGAAATTGCCCCAGTGCCAGGTCGGGCCGCCGACCTGCACGGTTTTGGCCATTTTCAGCGGCATGCCGACCTCGCGGGCAATCGCCATGGCCATCTCGTCGCTGCGCGCCTTCAGGCCAGCGGCCACCTTGTCGAGGTAGGCCGCGCGCGTCTCCACCGGCAGCGTTGACCAGCCCTCAAACGCTGCACGGGCGGCCAGCACAGCCCGCTCGGCCTCCTGCGCCGTGCCGGCAGGAACTGTTGCCATGACCTCCTCGGTGCTGGAGTCATGCACCGGCAAGGTCTCCGCGGATTGGGCTTTGGCCCATTGGCCATTGATGTAGTGCGCTGGGTAGATGGTCATGGAAAACTCACGAAAATTAGAGGTGGAAAAAAGGTGTCGTCAAGGCAGCTGCATGTGAATATTTCACAGGATTGACGGGGGCGGATTTTTCGTCAGCAGCAAAAAAGCCAATGCATGCAAAAGTATTGGTTGGATACAAATCAGAGAATCGACTTGACATTTAGTTACTAACGCGTTGATTTGTTTGTTGTTTTACGTTAACCATGTCACACGATACATCTTGCGCGTGCTGCTTCGGGGCTTTAATCTACCAGATCGTGCGCTGGGATGCGCCGACCTCTTATAGAAAGCTGGAGACCTATGCGCTGGATTACACCTGATTTAAAAAGCAGTTTGCTCGGCTTGCTGAGTGGTGGCGAAGCGATATCTTCCGGGAAGAAAACCCGCACCGAAAGCATTCGGCAAATCATGCTCAACGAACTGGGCGAGTTCGGCGAAAAGCATTACCCGAAAATTGCGCTGCGGGTGCGTTACGCCCAGGATGCGCAAGGCCTGTGGTACGCCCGGGGCGACGTGATGGCCGTGTTGTCGGCGATGCAGGGTGAAACCATTGCCCGGCAAAAAGTCGGCAGCATCACCAAGATGTTCGAAGGCCTGTTGCCCGGCGGCCTGGGCTCACGCCGCAGTTCCCTGAACTGACCCCCACTCCGAGCGTCCGCCCGCGCGCACATTCCAGCCTCAGTGGCTATGGCCCCAAAGTAAAAACGCGTCCCGGCCTTCAACGGCCAGGGTCACTTTCTGGCCCACCGGCAGCACCACCTTGGTCGGCACATGGCCGAAGGGCAAGCCCATCAGCACCGGCACCTTGATCTTGCGCTGCAACCCATCGACCACCGTGGCCAGTTTGAAGCCCTTGTCGTGCGGCACCAGCTTGTAGTTGGTGAACTGGCCCAGAACAATGGCTTTTTGTTGCGCCAGCACACCAGCGTGCAGCAGCGTCGTCAACATGCGCTCCAGCCGGTAGGGGTGCTCATGCACCTCCTCCAGGAAAAGAATGCCGCCCTTGACGGCTGGAAAATAAGGCGTGCCCACGAGCGAGGTCAGCACCGCCAGGTTGCCGCCCCACAATACCGCGTCCTTGATGCTGAAAACACCATCAGCCCTTGCTGCAAGTGCGCTAGACGCTCCTGATTTGATAGCGGAGGCGGGCAGGCGCCAACCCGTGCCCTCGCCCTGCCCCGTGATCAGGTCGTCAAAACAGGCCTCCATGATGTCGTCGGGTTCGCCTTCGACACCGAAGTCTTCGCCCAGCGCCGGGCCTGCCCAGGAGACAGCGCCGGTTTTGGCCAGCAAGGCGCTTTGCAGCGCCGTGAAGTCGCTGAGGCCGACAAAACGTGTGCCTTTGTCCACCGCTTTGGCTACCGCCTTGTAGTTGATGGCCGGCAGGATGCGGGTCAGCCCGTAGCCGCCGCGCGAGATCAGCGCCACATCGGCGCCGCTGGCTGCGGCGCGGTGGATGGCTGCCAGCCGCGTTTCGTCGTCGCCGGCAAACCGCTGATGGCTGGTGAGCGCGGCTTCATCCAGCTCGACCTCGTAACCCAGGGCCTTCAGGCGCAGCACACCGCGCTTGAAAGCGGCCTTGTCGCGTACGGCGCTGGACGGGGAATAGATGTAGATATGTTTTTTCACACCGGGAGTATCCCATTGCGCGGCAATGGCCTGCGGCGGCTGTCCTGCTCCGCGCCGGTCTCAGGCGCGAAAGTGCAAAACGGCGTTTTGTGCAACCTGCTCGCC
>NZ_JBDNGU010000122.1:0-7408 GCF_041689105.1 Polaromonas sp.
AAGTCAGATCCCGGGGAAACTGCAGACACGTCCGCTTCGAGGCCGAACCGCCGCCGCCGGCTGTTCGGCTATTCTTGAATCCATGCCAAAACAACGCGATCCGTCTTCCCTGCCACCAACAACCGCTGCCCCTGGCGTCCACTACCGCGTGGAAACAGCTGACCTGCATGCCCATCTGTTTCGCATCACGCTGACCGTTGCGCAACCTGCTGCCGTGCAGCGCGTCAGCCTGCCGGTGTGGATACCCGGCAGCTACCTGGTGCGCGAGTTTTCGAAAAACCTGCAGGGATTGCGGGCCCGCCAGGAGTCGCGGGCGCTGCCTGCCGCGCAGGTCCGGCAGCTGGACAAATGCAGCTGGGACATCCATTGCAACGCCGGCAAGCCGCTACAGCTGATCTACGAGATTTATGCCAACGACAGCTCGGTGCGCACCGCCAGCCTGGACGCCCAACGCGGCTTTTTCAACAGCAGCTCGCTGTGCCTGCGGGTCGACGGCCAGACCGAAGCGCCCCACCGGCTGGACATTGCAGCCTCGCCGCTGACCAAGGGCTGGTCCGTGGCCACCGGGCTGGCTCCTCTCAAGGTCAACAAACAAGGCTTCGGCAGCTACCTGGCCGGCGGTTACGACGAACTGGCCGATACCCCGATGGAGATGGGCCTTTTCTGGAGCGGCTCCTTCAGCGCCTGCGGCGTGCCGCACCGCTTTGTGGTGGCGGGTGCCACCGCAGGGTTTGACGGCGAACGGTTGCTGGCGGATACAAAAAAAATCTGCGAAGCACACATCCGCTTCTGGCACGGCAGCAAAAAGCCCCCGTACAAAAACTACCTGTTCATGCTCAATGCGGTCGATGACGGCTACGGCGGCCTGGAGCACCGCAACTCCACCGCGTTGATCTGCAATCGCAAAGACCTGCCGCGCATCGGCGACAGCAAGCTGCCCGAGGGCTACACCACGCTGCGCGGTCTGATCAGCCACGAATACTTTCACACCTGGAACGTCAAGCGCCTGCGGCCCGCTGAATTTTCCAGCTACCGTTATGACCGCGAAAACTACACGCAACTGCTGTGGTTTTTTGAGGGCTTCACGAGCTACTACGACGATCTCATGCTGCGCCGTGCCGACCTGCTTGATGACACGGCCTATCTGCGGCTTCTCAACAAGACCATCAACCAGGTGATGCAGACGCCAGGCCGGCTGGTGCAATCGGTCGCACAAGCCAGCTTTGATGCCTGGGTCAAGTATTACCGCCAGGACGAAAACACGCCGAATGCCACCGTCAGTTACTACACCAAGGGTGCGCTGGTGGCCCTGTGTTTCGACCTGAGCCTGCGCGCCGAAAGCCAGGGCAAGGCACCGGTCACCCTGGATGACGTGATGCGCAGGCTGTGGCAGCGCTGCAAGGCTGGCCCGATGAGTGAGGCCGATTTTTCCGCTGCGCTGCAAGAAGTCAGCGGGCGGTCATGGGACGCCGAGATCGCCAGTTGGGTCCACGGCACCGGCGAGTTGCCCTTGCAGGATCTGCTGCAGCGCCACGGCGTGGCTGTGCTGCAAGAGCCTGCGCAGCTGGCCCAGGCGCTGGGCTTGCGTGTGCAGGAAAACGGCACGGTCCACGTCAAGACCGTGCTACGTGGTGGCGCCGCCGAAAACGCCGGCTTTGCTGCCGGCGATGAATGGCTGGCTATAGAGCCCGTCGCAACGGGAAAGAAAAAAGCAACGGCTGGCGGCTGGCGCCTGAACAAGCTCGAAGATGTCACGCTGTACGCCGGGCCGGACAAAACAGTGCTGGCCTTGCTGGCACGTGACAAGCGTCTGCTGCGGATGGCACTGACACTGCCCACGAATGTGATCACCTGGCGGCTGGTGCTGCGCGATGCACCGCTGGCAAGGCGCTGGCTGACGCCAGCCTGAGCGGGAGGAAGCTACGCGAAGCGAGTGACCGTGTGGGTTCTTGTCTTTACAAGCAGGGGCCGCGGATCTGGCTTTGCCAGTCCGCAGGCGCAGCGGCCGCCTCGGGGGGTAGGGCGTTACACGCAGCGAGCAACCGTGGGGGCTCTACACCGTCGGCGTGTGAAGCTCGACTTGCGCGACAAATCGGTCCGCGGCAGCTGCGCCCTTGACGCCGCCAACAATGTCCCTGGCCCGCTTCACGGCACCCACAAAATCGGCGAGGTTACCTGCAGATTCAATTTTGATACAAAGCATTTCCGAGGTCGGACCAAGCGTCTCCATCAGCAGTCGAGAGGCAAACCGCTTGGCGTCCGGCAGCGTGGCCAGCACCAGGGGGGCTGGCATGGTTGCGGCAACCTGTGTCTCGGCTACTGTGTGGACCGGGCCTGCCGGGGGCAGCATTACGCCGCCTATGGGCTCCACCAGGCCATCCTGGGCCAGCTGCAACAACAAGTTCTCGCAATCACCGTTCAGCGCGCAGAGGTCGGAAAAGCTGCGTTTTCCATCGACCATGATCAGCAGGGATCGCAACTTGGGCCTCAGCCCTGACTGCCGGTTGGCAATGGCCTCCGCCCCCTGCGGTGTCTTGTGGTGAATCGCTTGTTTGTCCAGCATGGCCGTCTCCCAAGGTCGTTGTCACCGCAGTGTAAGACTGAAACAAGGCTTGGTCGAGCAAGGACGTACCTGGCCAGCGAGCTGCGCCGGGCGCGCGCACTCAAGCCCGGCGGTCCAGCACCCGTTTGGCCTTGCCCAGGCTGCGCTCGATGCCGCCTTCGGCACGCAGCTCGATCTCCGCCGTGGTGCCAACATAGGCCTTGATCTCGTGCTGCAGCAGTTGTGCCGCCGCCTTTGCTGCGGCACTGTCAGGCGCCAGGCCAGGGCGCGTCTCCACCGCCACGCACAGGCAGTCCAGAACACCCTGGCGCGTGAGGATGCACTGGTAATGCGGCGCGAGTTCGCTGCGCTTGAGAATCAGCTCCTCGATCTGCGTGGGAAACACATTGACACCGCGCACAATCATCATGTCGTCGCTGCGGCCAGTGATTTTTTCCATGCGGCGCATGCTGCGCGCCGTGCCCGGCAGCAGCCGTGTCAGGTCGCGGGTGCGGTAACGGATGATGGGCAGCGCCTCCTTGCTCAGGCTGGTGAAGACCAGCTCGCCGATCTCGCCGTCGGGCAGCAGCGCGCCAGTTTCCGGGTCGACGATCTCGGGGTAGAAATGGTCTTCCCAGATGGTCGGGCCGTCCTTGGTCTCCACACACTCGCTGGCCACGCCCGGGCCAATGACCTCACTCAGGCCGTAAATATCGACTGCGTCAATGCCCATGCGTTTTTCGATGGCGTGCCGCATGTCGTTGGTCCACGGCTCGGCGCCAAAAATACCGCTGCGCAGGCTGGTGTCGGCCGCCGACATGCCCTGCTTTTCAAATTCGTCGGCAATGGCCAGCATGTAGCTGGGCGTGACCATGATGATGTCGGGTTTGAAATCGGTGATCAGCTGCACCTGGCGTTCGGTCTGGCCGCCGCCGAAGGGCACGACGGTCAGCCCGAGTTTTTCGGCGCCGTAATGCGCACCCAGCCCGCCCGTGAAGAGGCCGTAGCCGTAGCTGATGTGCACCAGGTCGCCAGGCCGCGCACCGGCCGCGCGTATGCTACGCGCCACGCAGCCGGCCCACATGTCCACGTCGTTGCGCGTATAGGCGACCACCGTGGGTTTGCCGGTGGTTCCGCTGGACGCGTGCAGGCGCACACACTGATCGCGCGGCACCGCCAGCATGCCAAAGGGGTAGCTTTCGCGCAAGTCGGCCTTGGTGGTGAAGGGAAACTTCGCGAGGTCGGCGAGCGAGCGACAGTCATCGGGGTGAACACCGGCTGCGTCGAACTTGGCGCGGTACACCGGCGAATGCAGGTAGGCATGGCGCACGCTGGCCTGCAGGCGCTTGAGCTGCAGGGCGCGCAACTCGTCCAGGCTGGCATTTTCGATCGGCTCCAGCGGAAAACTTTTCATGCAGCCTCCGCACCGGAAGCGTCAATGACGCTGCCGGGTATCTGCGCGCTTTTGCCACGGAACATGGCGACCACCTCACCGCGCTGGTTGCTGACCTTCATGTCGTAGACGCCGTGGCGGCCCTGCAAGGCCTGCTCCGCTCCTTCGCAGGTCAACACGTCGCCCAGCTTTCCGGGCTGGAGGAACTCGATGCTGCAGCCCGCAGCCACCGCTGCCTTGTTGTAGCTGTTGCATGCGAATGCAAAGGTCGAGTCGGCCAGCGTGAAGATAAATCCACCGTGGCAGATCTTGTGCCCGTTGAGATGTATGTCGCGCACCGTCATGCGCAGCATCGCGCGGCCGGGCTCGCAGCTCAGCAGCTCCATCCCCAGGGTGTTTCTGGAGGCGGTGTCGGCGGCAAACATGGCTTCGCCCACCTTGCGGGCCAGTGTGTGGGCGTCCATCATTCGCCCCTGAACTGCGGCTGGCGTTTTTCAAGAAAGGCCGTCACGCCCTCGATGTAGTCGTGCGTGCGCCCGAGCGCCGACTGGGTATCCCGCTCGGCATCAAGTTGCTGATCCAGCGTCTGTGTGGCGCTCTCCCGCAGCATCTGCCGGGTCGCCACCAGTGCCTTGGTTGGCATGCCGGCCAGACGCTGCGCCAGCGCCAGGGCGGCCGCCACGCAGTCGTCGGTCACGTCCCAGATCATTCCCCACTCCCTGGCCTGCGCCGCCGGCAATTTGTCGCCCGTCATGGCCAGCGCCATGGCACGTGCCAAGCCAAGCCGCTGGGGCAAAAACCAGGTGCCGCCCGCATCGGGAATCAGGCCGATTTTGCTGAAAGCCTGGATAAAGCTGGCGCCGGGTGCGGCAATCGCGATGTCGCACGTCATGGCCAGCGAGGCGCCAGCGCCGGCCGCCACGCCGTTGACGGCGGCAACCGTCGGCATGCGCAGCTTCTGTAGCCGGCGCACCGTCGGGTTGAAAGCCTGGTCGATCACCGGCCCTGGGTTGGCGCGTTCGACCAGGTACGGGCCAGGTGCAAAGTCGAACTCGCCCAGGTCGGCACCGGCGCAAAAACCACGCCCGGCCCCCGTGATGACCATGGCGCGTATCGCCGGATTGGCCTCGGCGCGGTCCAGCGCAGCCCACAAATCGCTGTGCATCTGGCGGGTAAAGCTGTTGAGCGCCTGCGGCCGGTTCAGCGTGAGCACGGCGACAGCGCCCTGTTCGGCATACAAAACCGTGGCTTCTGCGGCAGGTGGGGATGAGGCTTGCGTCATGGCTATCTGTCTCCTGTCCTGAATTTATCATTAACCGACCCATCGGTCGGTTAATGTTTTCCCTTGCCCGGGACCGGTGGGCAGCATGGCATGATTCAACCCAAAGGACACTGCCATGACAACGATGACCCATGAACTCATTCTGACCCGTACCGAAGGCCGTGTGGCCATCATCACCCTGAACCGCCCCAAGCAGCTCAATGCACTTAACGACCAGCTGATGGACGAGCTGGGCAGCGCGCTCAAGGCCTTTGATGCTGACGACAACATCGGCTGCATGGTTTTGACCGGCAGCGAAAAGGCGTTTGCCGCCGGCGCCGACATCGGCGCGATGGCAACCTACGGTTTTGCCGATGTTTACAAAAACGACTACATCACGCGCAACTGGGAGCAGATTCGCAACATCCGCAAACCGGTGATCGCCGCTGTCAGCGGCTTTGCGCTGGGCGGCGGCTGCGAGCTGGCGATGATGTGCGACTTCATCATTGCCGCGGACAACGCAAAGTTCGGCCAGCCCGAAATCAAGCTCGGCATCATCCCCGGCTCGGGCGGCACGCAGCGCCTGCCACGCGCAGTCGGCAAGGCCAAGGCCATGGACCTGGTGCTGACAGGCCGCATGATGGATGCGGCGGAGGCCGAGCGCAGCGGCCTGGCCAGCCGCGTCGTACCGCTGGACAAACTCATGGACGAAGCGCTGGGCGCGGCGCTGCAGATCTGCGACTACGGGCAAATCGCCGTGATGGCCGCCAAGGAGGCGGTCAACCGCGCCTACGAAGGCACGCTGGCTGACGGCATCATGTTCGAACGCCGCCTGTTCCACGCCACCTTCGCCACCAGCGACCAGAAGGAAGGCATGGATGCCTTTGTCAACAAACGCAAACCCCTGTTTACCGATCGATAGAGCCCCCACGTTCGTTCACTGCGTGTAACTCTCTGCACCTTGCAGGCCGCCGCTCGCCGGAAGCTTCGTTTCTGTCGCCTGTCCAAAGCGGCGCCGGCAGCTTTGGAGCCGCAGTCTCCAGCCCAGAGGGGGCGCTGCGCCTGCGGGCCGGCAAAGCCGGACCCGCGGCTCCTGCTTGATTGAAGAGTCCCCCCATGTTGCACCCTCGTCAAGGGCTGTTCGGGTTTGGCTATAATCTTGGACGCGCGGTGATATAGCTCAGTTGGTTAGAGCGCAGCATTCATAATGCTGATGTCGGTGGTTCAAGTCCACCTATCACCACCAGATTTTCCCGGAGCCCCAGAGGTCAATGCTTCTGGGGCTTTGTTACTTCACAGCCTCTGGATAGACACCATGAAACGCTGCCTGAAAACCCTTGCCTTGGCCCTGCCGGCCGGCCTCGTGGCGGCGCTGCTGACGCTCGGCGTGCCTGCTGCGGCGCAGACGTCCGGCAGCGACGGCAGCCTCGGCGTTCGGCAGTTTCCCAAGGCCGCCCTGCGCGCGGTGCTGGTGGTCAAGACACCTCCCGAGATCACCCTCAACGGCAAGCCCGACCGGCTGTCGCCAGGCGCGCGCATCCGCAATCTCAACAACAACTTTGTCATGTCCGGCGAGCTGATGGGCAAGGAACTGCTGGTCAACTACACCCGCGACAACATCGGCCAGGTGTATGAGGTGTGGGTGCTGAGCGCCGAGGAAGCCAAGGAAAAACGCCCAGGCCTGCCCACGCGCACCTTCAGCTTCGGTTTCGAGTCCGACGGCAACACACCGCAGGACGACGGCAAGACACCCTACAACCAGTTGCCACGCTACAAACAGTAAATCCCTGCTTTTCAAGAAAAATTGGCCTCCAGCCCATATCTGGCGTGGGCAATCAGCTATAAATTGGATAGCAAATCGCATGAGCAAAAAAGTCTTTATCAAAACCTTCGGCTGCCAGATGAACGAGTACGACTCGGACAAGATGTCCGACGTGTTGCACGCCGCCCAGGGTTACGAGCCAACCACCAACGTCGACGAAGCCGACCTGATCCTGTTCAACACCTGCTCGGTGCGCGAAAAGGCGCAGGAAAAGGTCTTCAGTGACCTGGGCCGGGTCAAGCACCTGAAGAAAAAGGGCGTGCTGATCGGCGTGGGTGGCTGCGTGGCCAGCCAGGAGGGCGAGGCCATCATTGAACGTGCGCCGTATGTCGACGTGGTGTTCGGCCCGCAAACCCTGCACCGCCTGCCCGACCTGCTGAATAAACGCAT
>NZ_JBDNGU010000123.1:0-3536 GCF_041689105.1 Polaromonas sp.
GGCGTAGGCGACCCAGACCAGGGTGATCAGGATGTCAATTGGCCATTCGAGTTCGGCGTATTCCTTGCCCGAGGTGTAGCCCAGCGGCAGGCTGATGGCCGCCGCCACAATCACCGCCTGCCAGCCCCAGAACACAAACGAAGCCAGCGCTGGTGCGAACAGCCGGACCTGGCAGGTACGCTGGACCACGTGAAAACTGGTGGCCATCAAGGCACAGCCGCCGAAAGCAAAAATCACTGCGTTGGTGTGCAGCGGCCGCAACCTGCCGTAGCTGAGCCAGGAAATCCCGAAGTTGAGTTCAGGCCAGGCCAGCTGCGAGGCGATGATGACGCCGACCAGCATGCCGACCACCCCCCACACCACCGACATGAGGGCAAATTGCCGCACGGCGGTATCGTGGTACATCGCCGCTGGGGCTGGAAGTGATTGATCGTTCATGAAACACCTGTTGACGTGATACTTCCAGTGTCCCTGCCGCAGAGAGGGTCGCAGTTGATGAAAGTCAATCCGAACGCAAAATGCGTTCGCCTTCGGGCTCCAGCGCGTCGAACTGGCCACGCCAGACGGCCCAGCCCAGCGCCGCGATGATCAGCAGTGCCAGCAGCACCGACAAGGGAATCAGGAGAAACAAAATGTCCATTCAAATCCTCTTCGGTGCGCGCGCCAGCCGGGCGGAGTTGAGAACGACCAGCAACGAACTGGCGGCCATGCCCAGGCCCGCCAGCCAGGGTGGCATCACGCCGAGCACGGCCAGCGGCACACACACGGCGTTGTAGAGTGCGGCCCACGCCAGGTTCTGACGCACGATGGAGCGGGTGCGCCGCGCCATCTGCACCAGCGCAGGCACAGCCGACAACTGGCCGCCCAGCACCACGAAGTCGGCCTTCGCCTGCGCCAGCGGAACGGCCTGGCCCATGGCAATGGATACATTCGCAAGCGCCAGCACCGGCCCGTCGTTCATGCCATCGCCCACCATCGCCACACGCTGGCCTTGCTGCTGCAGGCCACGCATATGGTCCAGCTTGTCTTCTGGCGAGTGTTCGCCAAAACAGCTGCTGATGCCCGCGCGCCGGCCCAGCTGGTTTACCGCGTTCCGCTGGTCGCCGGAAAGCAGCTGGACCCGGCAACCCAGCTGGCCGAGCGCAAGCACCGCCGCCGCAGCGCCCGGCCGCAGCGCCTCATCCAGTTCAAAGCTGGCCAGCCAGCCGCTTTCATCGGCCAGATGTACCTGCGGGCCACGCGCTTGCCGGTCACCGGCGGGCATGCCGCAAAACCCGGTCGATCCAAGCAACAGCAGACCCGGCGCCCGGTCAACCCTGGCTTGCATGCCGCAGCCAGCCACTTCTTCCACCCCCGTCAGCACTACGTCGCTGGCCGAATAGCTGTCGGCGATCGCACGTGACAGGGGATGCAGCGAATGATTCGCCAGCGCAGCAGCCAGCCGACCCATGGCGTCCGGGTCCACCCCGGAAGGCGTGAGGGTGTGGACCACCTTCATGCGGTCTTCGGTCAAGGTGCCTGTCTTGTCAAACACCACGGTGTCCACCGCCGCGCAGGACTCAAGTGCCTGCAGGCGGCGCACCATCACGCCCTGGCGAGCCAGGGCGCCAGCGGCCGCCAGCGTCGCCGCCGGCGTGGCCAGCGACAGCGCGCAAGGGCAGGTAACAATCAACACCGCCACCGCCACACCCAGAGCATGCGCCGGATCCACAGGCCACCACCATACGGCTGCGCCCGCGCTGGCCAGCAACACCAGCAGCAAAAAGGGGCTGGCGATGCGGTCGGCCATCTGCGCCAGTTGTGGCTTCTGCACCGAGGCCTGCTCCATCAGCGCAACAATGCCCGCATAACGGGTGTCGGGGCCCGCGCAAGCGACCTGGATCAGCAACAGGCCCGTCAGGTTGTGGCTACCGGCAATCACCGTGCTGCCCGGGGCGCGTCGCAGCGGCGCGGATTCGCCAGTCAGCAAGGCTTCATCAACCCGGCTTTCGCCAACTGTCACACTGCCGTCCGCCGGAATCACCTCTCCGGGCAACACACGAATCAGATCGCCGACAACCAGGCGTCGCACTGCCACGCGCTCGAACCGGCCGTCCGCGTCCTGCCGCTCCACGCTGGCGGGCAGTCTGCGCATCAACGCCTCCAGCGAGCCGGCGGTACGATCACGCAGGCGCTGCTCCAGCAGCCGGCCCGACAGCAGGAAAAAAACAAACATGGTGACCGAGTCGTACCAGACCTCTGCACCCCAGCGCGAAGCCGGATCGAAAGTGGCGACCGAGCTGGCACCAAAGGCGATCAGGATGCCAAGCGCCACCGGCACGTCCATGCCGATGCGCCGGTGCCGCAGGTCGCGCAGTGCCGACGAGAAAAATGGCGTGCAGGAAAACAGCACCACCGGCAAGGTCAGCACCCAGGAAGCCCAGCGCAACAGTGCCTGCATGTCAGGGGTGATCTCGCCGGGCGCCGCCAGATAGGCCGGCGTGGCATACATCATGACCTGCATCATGCAAAAACCGGCGACCAACCAGCGCCACAGCAGCAGCCGTTGTGCCTGCAGGCGCGGTGCCGCCGACAACATGTCACCGGCAGGCAACGCCCCGTAGCCGGCACCCTGGAGCGTACGCAGCCAGTCCGAAGGGCGGCTCACGCCGGCCTGCCAGAGCAGGCGCGCAGTGGCCGTCGCTCCGTTGACCTGCACGCCCTCCACGCCCTGCAGCCCGCACAAAACCTGCTCCACGGTCAGCGAACAGGCCGCGCAATACATGCCGCTGATCGACAGGTAGGACTCCCACCAGCCATCCCGCCCGGCCACGGGCCGGCTGAATCCTGTCCATTCCGCAGGATCGTCAAGCGTCTCCCGGCGCGGAAAATCGTCGCTGGAGACGGCCTTTTCGAGACCAGGAAAAGCAAGAGCAGCGGGCATGCTCCAAGGCTAACCAGCACGGCAGCAGGCCCGATTGACATGGATCAACACCCGGCAGGCGACCTGGCTTAAGCTCGGGTCTGTATCAGCTCATTCACAGGGAGTCAGACATGTATCAGCGCATTCTTGTTACTACCGATGGTTCCACGCTTTCAAAAAAGGCCGTGCGCAGCGCGATCGACCTGGCGGCCGCAACCGGCGCCAGTCTGGTCGCGCTCAACGTCGTTCCGCGTTACCCCATGAGTTATTTCGAGGGCGGTGTGTCCATCTCCACCGAGGATGTCAGCCGCATCGAGAAAAAATGGGCCGATGACGGCCAGGCCATCGTGGACGCGGTCGAAACCAACGCGCTGGATGCCGGCGTCAAGGTCAAAGCCGTGATCGCGCGCTCCGATCTTGTGGCCGAGGCCATCATGGCCACTGCCAAAAAACACAAGTGCGACCTCATCGTCATGGCCTCGCATGGCCGCAAGGGCATCAAGCGCCTGCTGCTGGGCAGCGAGACCCAGCACGTGCTCACGCACAGCAGCGTGCCGGTGCTGGTGTTACGCTGACATTTTTTACCAGGAGACTTCATGAAAATAGTTTTCGCCGCCGACGGCAGCAAATACAC
>NZ_JBDNGU010000124.1:0-17206 GCF_041689105.1 Polaromonas sp.
ATCACAGGCAGCGTGTTGTAGCCGAGATTGACTGATCCCTTCACCAGCACTGGATTGGAATTGATGAAGTCGCCCAGCACCCCGCTGCGCCTGCGAAAAAGCAGATCGCCCCCTTCCTGGCTCCTGTCGCCGCGCAGAAAGTTGACAAAGGTGCTCTGCTGAACCGCCGCAACGCTACCAGCCCCACCCATCGCCGTCCGGTTGGCGGCACTGATACCAGCCCAGGTAAACGCCACACCTGCGGGGGTTGTCAACCCGGCGTCCCAGGTAAAGATTCTCCGGCTGGCCCACGCCGGCACCTTGGCTTCGGCCGCCCACAGCTGCACCCCCGCTTGCCCATTGGCATCCAGCGCAAAGGCCTGCACATCACCACTCCAGGTGCCCGTTCTAAAAAGCGGCACGTATTTGCGGTTTCCATCCTGTAGGGTGGTGGCAGCCGTTGCAACACCTGCCTCTCGCAGCTCGCGCTGGATTGTCTGGCCAATGGAACTGCGTATCGCATTGGCCAGCTCGTTGGGGTCCTTGGCGCTGAAAAATGCACCTCGGCTGTTGACCGCCGCATGCCAGAGGTCATCGATCTTGTCGGAACCCCAGGACTTGGTGCCGGCGGTCAAAAAAGGCAGATCGGTGGCCGGGTCCAGGGTCCCCCGAACGCCCAGACCGACGGTGAAGTTGACCATGTGCTGCCAGAACGCCGGGTTCTCCAGCGACGCGACAACCTTGTTGTCCAGATCGGTGCGCAGATCGTTCTTCCAGTACTTCATGGCGTAGTCAGCCAGCGTGTCGGAAGACCCGTCACGATAAGGTCTGGGAGCCAGGTATTGAAAAGACTGCCCCGGCCCTGAAATGTTGCTGCCGTTGGTGTTGTCGTCGTTGCCTACCGCCACGAGCCCACCGCTGCCCACCGTGTCACTCCAGTAGCCGTCAGTCACCAACAAGTGATAAGAACGGCGGCAGGTTTTGTCGGCTGTGGTATTCACCGACCCAGGCACGTCCGACCATGGACCCCGGTTATCGGCGCGTGAAAAATAATTGCCTACTTCCTGCATCGACCGTCGCAAGGGCGTTCCACCATTCGCAGGAAGCGCGTACAGCCAGTCAAACACGGTGCTTTTACGGCTGGCCGTGAACTCGCGCAGACCGGATTGAATCACCCGGGTGTCGACACTGTCGATGCTGCCCGATCCCTTGTTGATTCGACCGTAACCCATGCGAAAGGTATCGGTAGACTCGGAAAAAGCTTCCGCTACCGCGCCGCGCGCCAGCAGATTGCGGGTGCGGTAATACGTGAACCAGTTGGCAAAGTTCTGCCGCTCCTGGGTCCGTGTGCAGGTGGTACCCGTGCAGTCCGTGCGGGCTGCGTATTTGGTGTACGTGGTTGAGGAGCTTGCATTGATGGTGAATTTGTCGTACTTGGTGTCGTCTGTGGCGTCAAGATAAACGCCTGAGGCGTTTTTCCTCAACCGGTAGTACAGCCCAGGGTCGTAATCAATCTTTTGGTTGGCGCCGCTGCAACTATTGGAAGTGCCGTTGGGCCTGAAGCACCATACGAGCGAATTGTCGTCAATCTCGCGGACATCGGTGAGATTGATGGTGCCGCCCCCCGCATTCATCGGATCACGCAGCGCCGCCGTCACCGAGGCATCCGCCATTCGGCCGCCTGCGGCCAGAGGCCAGGGTTGATAACGCACCTCGGGGTTGTAGTAGATAGTGTTGGAGTCGGGGGAGCGCATCAGCTTCTGTCGGTAATTCGACGATGCCGGGTCGCCGGCAATGGTCCCGAGAAACTGACTCGCAGCCCCCTGTGCCGAGCCTGGCCCGCCCAGTGTCGCGTTGTCGCCCGGGTCCATGCGAACCGATGCACTGCCAATCGGACTGGGCACCGTCTGCGAACCGAGGTAGACGGTTTCTTCCGGCATGTGCTGAAACATCATGGAACCCGAGTCATCCATGGTCAGCATGATGTTGGGTTTGACGCCGCCGCCGTCCCGACTGAGAAGGGGTTTCTGGGCAGGCTGGGCCATGGCCATAGGCACACTCAGCAGGGTCATGAGGCCCGCTATCACAAGCCGGCGGGTTGACGATGGATAGGGTGAGCAATACATGGATAAGCCCTTCAATTCAAAACCAGCGTGGTCTGCAACCAGACCACTGAGCCGCCGGTGGTGACTCCCGTCACTGCGTTGGCGGTGTAATCGGGGCTAAAGCCCCTGGCGGTGATGACGTAAGCGATTTTTGTGTCTTCCAGCACCTGCTTTTCCGCGACACATTGCGGAAGCGTCGCTGGCCGGAAGGAACTGTTCGACGATTTGATTTGAAGCTCTGGCAAGATCGTCCGCGAAGCCGCAGCGCCTCCTGTTCCAATCCAGGTATCGCCGTTTTTCCAAGCGGGGGGATCACCAAAAGCAGTCGAGACAAGGTTGGCCTCCTGCAGCGTCGTCACCCGCAGGGTATCCGCCTTGGAAAGCTCGCTTTCGCAGTAACGCAGAGCGGCATCGGCATACTGCTGCGCCAGGTTCTGCATACGCACATTGTTGGTCACCCGCTCATCGGAGGTTGCATTGCGGATGGCCGCCGCCGATGTCAGGCCGATCACCACCACCATGATCAGCACAATAATCAATGAAACACCGCCCTGACGACGGCGGCGCGACATGCAAAAACAGGGGTAAAGACTGTTCATGGCCATCCTAGAACGTCATCTTGTTGCGCAAGGCAGTGGTCGTGAAGTAGGCGCGTCGCGCAAACCGGTCGGCAGAGGTTTGCGAGACTGAATCGCAGTCGAGATAGGTCGCCGGGTCTTCCGCCGAGAGAACCGGTTCGGCGCTTCGCATCATCAGGCAAACACGCACACTCACCACATGCCCGAAGGTGGGGTCCAACACATTGGCCGCGCTGACATAGCGCACGATCTGACGCTTGTCGATTGGGTTGGCTTCGCCGTACCAGATTTTCATGTTTTCAACGTTGTCCACCAATGCGCCACCCGTGTTACCAAGTTTGCTCGCGCAATGAAGTTCCGGCCGGCCCAGCGTACTGGTCGCAACGTAGTAGCGGTTGTACGTAACATAAAAATCTGTGAGCCCTACCGTCTGCTGCGTCAGGGCGGCACCGAGACAATCCGAGGGTCGCCCCGAAGAGTGCTCCACCGTATTGGTGATATCCCCTTCATAAACCACCTCAATGGCTGGCGAGGCGCCGGCAGCCGCGCAGGCCACGTTGCCGGTGGTTGACGCCGATACAAATCCGGTATCACATCCAAAAACTGCGCTGCCTGAATAGGTTCGTCCAAACTGAAAGGTCACTGCATCGAGACTGGTAGGTTGGGCATACCCGGCGAGTTGAAGGTCACGTGACAGGATGAGCAACCCGACCTGGGCGTCCTCATTCATTTGTGCATACGCCGCCTGCAGCTTATTGGTTTGCCCTGACGTGACGTAACTCAGCAATACGGCACCGACAACAACCAGTCCAATCACCAGGGAAACGAGGACCTCGATGATGGACAGGCCGCGCTGGCGCGAACGCAGAAGTACGGTGGAACGCCTCATAGATTGATCCTGAAAAAGCTGCAGCGCACGCTCAGGTCGGCGTTCAGGTTCAAACCATCCGGGCACTCCGACGCAAGGGCAGGCGCCTCGTCATTGTTTGCGACGGCAGGGTCGCGCCAGGCAACCCATACATCTGCAGCCGTTTGGCCCGACTGA
This sequence comes from Polaromonas sp., assembly GCF_041689105.1. Lineage (GTDB taxonomy): Bacteria > Pseudomonadota > Gammaproteobacteria > Burkholderiales > Burkholderiaceae_C > Polaromonas. The sequence continues at coordinate 3,708 of NZ_JBDNGU010000124.1, forward strand.
CGAGATATAAAAATGGACCCCTCTGGCAGCTGGGTGCGAACCAGAAGACGCCATTGCGCCATGTCCAGGTCTGCTACCTGCTGCTGAGTACACGAGCTGGCTGCGGTATTGCACAATTCTGCGGGCAGCGTAGCGGCGGTCGCCTGGCCAGCAAAGTCGGTACTGCTGTAGTCATACACCCCTGCAAAGAACCCGGTCGCTGCGACACCCCCTGCTGTTTCCAACCCCTTGTTCGCCCTCATTCTTTCGCCAAGGTCGCTGGCCAGCAAGGTAGCCGTCGCACGGTATTGCGACATTTTTGTATACCGCAGCGCCGAGGCATTGACGCCCGCCAGCGCCAGCAAGGCAATCGAAGCAATAACGATGGAGACCAGAACCTCGATCAGCGAGCCACCTCGATCAAGACGCCACCGATGACGCGTCAAAACTCGTGAGCGAACGATGCCTAGGTGCATGCTGTAGCTCCCGCAGCCTTGAGTCCGGCCCTGCCCTGGTTGGAAATGCATACCACCCGGAGGGAGCCGGAAGGTACGTTACCAGCGGGGGTAAAAATAAACGTCTGGCTGGCGCTTTTTGCCCAGCCCGTGGGCTGGTAAGTAAAAAAGCGACGGTCCGACGTTGGATTGGTGCTGGCTATTGAAGCGATGGAGGTCAAGGCCTGCTGTACCCTCACGATTTCGTCACCGGCGTCCACAGCGCCATTGCCATTGGCGTCAATAAAAACAATCCAGCCGCTGACCCATGCGTTGCTTCCCGTCACGCAGCTGGTCCCGTTAGCCGACTGACACAAGGAAACACGTGCCGAACGCTTGACGGCCTCGGAACGCGTGTACCGAAGGTCCGTCATCAAGGAATCGGCAGCCGTCTGAACCGTCCGGTTGACCAGCAAGCTTCGAAAGCCGGGCACAGCCAGCGAGGCCAACACTGCGACAAGAGAGATGACAATGAGCAATTCAATCAGCGTAAAACCTGCTTGGCGTATCTTCATACAACGAGACTACCCCGGAACGGCCCAAGGGCTCCTGCCAGACCGACATTCGGCTGAGGATGCCCGCCAGACGGTAGACTCCCGAGTTGCCAGCTTGTCGCGCAAACGCGCTCTTCTTCGGAACCCGAAATGATTGACCTTGCTCTCCCACTTGCCAGCCAGGCGTCACGTCTTTCATCACCGAATCCCGCTGTTGGCTGCGTATTGGTCTCAACGGCCGGACACGTGCTGGGCCAAGGCCACACCCAATGCGCCGGTGGCGCCCACGCTGAAATCATGGCCTTGCGCGACGCGGCCGCCCGGGGTCATTCGGTGGCAGGCGCCACCGCATGGGTCACCCTGGAACCCTGTTCCCATCACGGGCGCACGGGTCCATGCTGCGACGCATTGATAGCCGCTGGCATCAGGAAAGTGGTTGCCTCCATAGCGGACCCCAATCCATTGGTGTCGGGCCAGGGTTTCGACAGGCTGCGTGCGGCCGGCATTGAAGTCGAAGTCGGTCCCGGCGCGGAGGAGTCGCGTGAGCTGAATATAGGTTTTTTCAGCCGCATGGTTCGCAATACGCCCTGGGTGCGCATGAAAGTGGCTGCCTCGCTGGATGGCAAGACCGCGCTGGACAATGGCACCAGCCAGTGGATTACGTCGGACGCCGCACGCACCGACGGTCACGCCTGGCGGGCGCGGGCCTGTGCGGTGCTGACCGGCATTGGTACCGTGCTGGAAGACAATCCTCGGCTCGACGTGCGCCTGGTGGACACGCCGCGCCAGCCGCACCTGGTGGTGGTGGACAGTCGGCTGGAAACGCCGCTGGACGCGCATCTTTTCGTCCCCGGCCGATCCCTCTACATCTACGCAGCCGAACCCAACGACGCCAGAAAGGCGGCGCTGGAGGCCCGCGGCGCCACCGTGATCTACCAGCCCGGCAGCAACGGCAAGGTGGACCTGGCGGCCATGCTGCGCGATTTGGCGCGCCGCGAGGTCAATGAAGTCCATGTGGAAGCCGGGCACAAACTCAACGGGTCGTTGATCCGCGAGGCCCTGGTGGATGAATTTCTGGTGTACCTGGCGCCCAAATGGATTGGCCAGGGGGCGGGCATGGCCACTTTGGGGCCGATCACGGCGCTGTCACAGGCCGTGGAGCTGGAATTTCTCTCCACCGACCGGCTGGGACCGGACCTGCGCATTGTGGCCAGGGTTCGCGGGCGCGACACCTTTTAAGCCCCGATTGCAGGGCCGCGCCATGCGCAGCGGCAATCTCTGCGAAAATACCGCCATGTTTACCGGAATCATCACCGGCGTGGGGCGCATCGTCGCTGTCCACCGCCTGGGCAGCTCTTTGGACCACGGCAATCGCCTCACGATAGAGACGCCTGCGGGCTACCTCGACGACGTGGGCCTGGGCGACAGCATCGCACTCAACGGCGCCTGCATGACGGTGACGCAGCTGGACAGCGACAACAAGCAGTTTGTGATTGAAATTTCAGCCGAGTCTCTGACTAAAACCAGCGGACTGGCCGAACCCGGCCCCATCAACCTCGAAAAAGCCTTGCACGCCCACGACCGCCTCGGCGGCCATATCGTCGCTGGCCATGTGGACGGCATCGGGCTGGTCACGCATTTCGCGCAGGTGGGTGAAAGTTGGGAGTTACGCATTCTGGCTCCGCGGGAACTGGCCAAATACCTGGCCTACAAGGGCTCCATCACCGTCAACGGGGTCAGCCTGACCGTCAATCGGGTGGCCGACCAGGACGGCGCAGCGCCTGGCTGCGAGATCAGCATCAACCTGATTACCCATACGGTGCAAAACACGGCACTGGGCCACCTGCAACCACAATCGCGGGTCAACCTTGAGATCGACCTTATTGCGCGTTATGTCGAACGCATGCTCCAAAACGGAAAGACCCCCTGAATCCATGACGATCGCCATCTCCCCCGTTGAAGACATCGTGGCCGACATCCGGGCCGGCCGCATGGTCATTCTGATTGATGAAGAAGACCGCGAAAACGAAGGTGATCTGGTGCTGGCCGCCGACCACGTCAGTGCCGAAACCATCAACTTCATGGCCCGTTACGGCCGAGGTCTGGTCTGCCTGACGCTGACGCGTGAGCGCTGCGAATTGCTGCAGCTGCCCCCCATGGTGGCGCGCAACGGAACCAAAATGGGCACGGCCTTTACGGTTTCCATCGAAGCGGCCGAGGGAGTCACCACCGGGATTTCCGCTGGAGACCGGGCCCGCACCGTGCAGGCCGCCGTAGCCAGGAACGCCAAGGTCAGTGACCTTGTGCAACCGGGTCACATCTTCCCGCTGCAGGCGGTTGATGGCGGCGTACTGATGCGTGCCGGCCACACCGAGGCTGGCTGTGACCTGGCTGGCATGGCCGGCTGCTCCCCGTCCGCCGTGATCTGCGAGATCATGAAGGACGACGGCACCATGGCGCGCCTGCCAGACCTGCAGGTTTTCGCCGCCGAACACGGCCTGAAAATTGGCACGATTGCCGACCTCATCGAACACCGCAGCCGGCACGACTCGCTGATCGAAAAAATCGGCGAACGCACCATCCAGACGGCCTTCGGCGAATTCACAGCGCATGCCTTCAAGGACAAGCCCAGCCAGGGCCTGCACCTGGCGCTGGTCAAGGGCCAGTGGGGCGCGGACGAAACCGTGACGGCGCGTGTGCACGAGCCGCTGTCGGTGCTGGATGCGCTGGAAACCGGGCGCGCCATGCATTCCTGGAGCCTGGATCAAAGCCTGGCGCATATTGCCGGGGAAGGCAGAGGTGTGGCGGTGCTGCTCAACTGCGGCGAAAGCGCAGCCCAGCTGCTGGCGCAATTTGAAGGCACCGCGCGCGCCAGCCAGGCGCCAGAGCGCGGTCGCATGGACTTGCGCACCTATGGCGTGGGGGCGCAAATCCTGCGCGAATGCGGCGTGCAAAAAATGAAGCTGATGGGCAATCCGCGCCGGATGCCCAGCATGACGGGTTACGGCCTTGAAATCACCGGCTACATTGCCAAAAACAAAAAGGACTGAAACGTGTTTGGTGCTGAAAAAGGACATGCAGACAAACTGGTCGGCAAAAAACTCTCGATTGGCATTGTCCAGGCGCGTTTTAACGAAAGCATCACCAACGCCCTGGCGCAAGCCTGCTGGCAGGAGTTGCTGGCGCTGGGCGTAGAAGAAAAAAACATCCACCACGTCAAGGTGCCAGGCGCGCTGGAGATTCCTTCTGCGCTGCAGGCGCTGGCCGAGCGTGACCAGTACGACGCGCTGATTGCGCTGGGCTGCATCATCCGCGGTGAGACCTACCATTTTGAACTGGTTGCCAACGAAAGCGGCGCTTCGGTCAGCCGGCTGGCGCTGGACTACCAGTTGCCCATTGCCAATGCCATCCTCACCGTGGAAACCGTTGCACAGGCTGAGGCTCGTCAGGTAGACAAAGGCCGCGACGCCGCGCGCGTGGCCGTGGAAATGGCCAACCTGCTGAACGAACTCTCCTGACCACACGGCAACACCGCAACACCCCCACCAGCCCGCATGTCCGACCCTACCCCCCTCAAACCCAAACGCCCGCCGCAAACCCGGACCGGACTGACCGACACCGGCGTTAAAAAGGCGGCAGACAAATCCGCCCGGACGCGCGCGCGTGAATTCGCGCTGCAAGCCCTGTACCAGCACCTGGTGGGCCGCAATGAGGCGCAATCCATCGATGCCTTCACGCGGGACCTGGTCGGCTTTCACAAGGCAGACTCCGCACACTACGACGCCCTGCTTCATGGCTGCATCACCGAGGCCACTGCGCTCGACGACAGCGTCACGCCGCTGCTGGACCGCAAGATGGCCGAAATATCGCCGGTCGAGCATGCTGTGTTGTGGATAGGCGCTTATGAGTTCAAGCATTGCCTCGACGTGCCCTACCGTGTGGTCATCAATGAATGTATTGAACTGGCCAAGGCCTTCGGCGGCACCGACGGCCACAAGTATGTCAATGGCGTGTTGCACAAGCTGGCGCCTGGCTTTCGCGCCGCTGAAGTCGCCGCCGACAAAAAAGTCTGAGGACGCAGCATGAAGCCCATGCGCATTGCCCGGCGCGCACAACGTATTGAACCCTTTTATGTGATGGAAGTTGCCAAGGCGGCGGCCACCATGGCCAGGCAGGTTGCACACACCGGCCAGCCGATGATTTTTCTGAACATCGGCGAGCCGGACTTCACCGCGCCGCCGCTGGTGCAACAGGCAGCGGCACGCGCCATCCACGATGGCAACACGCAGTACACCCAGGCTACGGGGCTGGAGCCGCTGCGTGAACGTATCAGCGAGTGGTACACGACCCGCTTTCAGGCCGACGTGGCGCCCAGCCGCATCATCGTCACGGCTGGCGCGTCGGCAGCCCTGCAACTGGCCTGCCTGGCGCTGATCGAAGCGGGCGACGAAATCCTGATGCCGGACCCGAGTTATCCCTGCAACCGGCACTTTGTGAGCGCCGCTGAAGGCCAGGCCATGCTGGTGCCGACCACGGCCGAAGAACGCTTCCAGCTCAGCGCCGCCAAGGTACAGGCCGCGTGGACGGACAAGACCCGCGGCGTGTTGCTGGCCTCCCCGTCCAACCCTACCGGCACCTCGATTGCGCCCGCGGAACTGCGGCGCATCCACGAGTTTGTACACAGCCGCAGCGGCATCACGCTGATCGACGAGATCTACCTGGGCCTGAGTTACGAAGCGCATTTTGGCCACTCCGCGCTGGCCATGTCAGACGGTCTGGGCGAAAGCATCATCAGCATCAACAGCTTCAGCAAATACTTCAACATGACCGGCTGGCGCCTGGGCTGGCTGGTGGTCCCCGAAGAACTCGCGCCGGTGATCGAACGTATCGCGCAAAACCTGTTCATCTGCCCGAGCACCGTCGCGCAGCACGCAGCGCTGGCCTGTTTCGAGCCGGAGAGCCTGGCCGAATACGAACGCCGCCGCGCCGAATTCAAGGCCAGGCGCGACTACTTCATCCCTGAGCTCAACCGCCTCGGCCTGACGGTGCCGGTGATGCCCGACGGTGCGTTTTATGCGTACGCCGACTGCACGGATGCAGCGAAACGGCTTGGTGTATCAGGCAGTTGGGACTTCGCTTTCGAACTCATGAAGCGCGCCCACCTTGCCGTGACGCCGGGCCGGGACTTTGGCACCGATGCGCCTGAACGCTACATTCGCTTTTCCACGGCAAATTCCATGGCGCAACTGCAGGAAGCCGTGGCGCGGCTGGAGGCAGTACTTGCCTAAGCCCGGAGCCTTCCAGTGGCTGCTCCGCGTGTACTGGGAAGACACCGATGCTGGCGGCATCGTGTTTTACGCCAACTACCTGAAGTTTTTTGAACGTTCGCGCACCGAGTGGCTCCGGTCATTGGGTATTGAGCAGCAGCGCCTGCGCGAGCGTACCGGCGGCATGTTTGTCGTGACGGAAACCAGCGTGCGTTACCATCGGCCCGCGCGTCTCGACGATGAACTGATTGTTACCGCAAGCCTGATCGAAAAAGGCCGCGCGTCCTTGATAATCGGGCAGAGTGCGCTATTAAAATCAGAGCGCGGGGCGACACTGTTATGCGACGGCACGATACGCATTGGCTGGGTCGATGCCGCCAGCCTGAAACCTGCAAGAATTCCTGCTCAACTCCTTGACCGTCTGGAAACCACAACATGAATCAGGATTTATCCATCGTCAACCTCCTCCTCAACGCGAGCTGGGTGGTCCAGGGCGTGGTGGCCTTGCTGGTCGGCGTGTCGATTGCGAGCTGGGCCGCGATTTTCCGCAAGATCATTTCGCTCAAACGTGTGCAGTCGCTCAACGATGAATTCGACCGCGAGTTCTGGTCCGGCACCAGCCTCAACGACCTGTACGCCGCCGCCACGCAAAACGCCAAACACAGCGGCCCGATGGAACGTATTTTTGCCAGCGGCATGCGCGAGTTCCAGAAGCTGCGCGAGCGCCGCATGGAAGACCCCGGCACCCTGCTCGACGGCGCCCGTCGCGCCATGCGCGCCAGCTACCAGCGCGAGATGGATGCGGTCGAAGCCAACCTGTCTTTCCTGGCCACCGTGGGCTCGGTCTCGCCCTATGTGGGTCTGTTCGGCACGGTATGGGGCATCATGCACGCCTTCACTGGCCTGGCCGCGCTGGAGCAGGTCACGCTGTCCAGTGTGGCACCTGGTATCGCCGAAGCCCTGGTGGCCACGGCCATCGGCCTGTTTGCCGCCATCCCTGCCGTCGTGGCCTACAACCGTTTTGCCCACGACATCGACCGCGTCGCCAACAAGCTGGAGACCTTCATCGAGGAGTTCTCCAACATCCTGCAGCGCAACCTGGGCTCGCACTCGCCCTCGGGCCATTAGACATGCGGGCCCCCACGCTTTTCACTTCGTGTGCCTTCGGCGGTGCGCTGCCCCTTGCACGAAGAAGAAGGGCCGCTGCGCCTGCGGCCCGGCAAAGCCGGTTCCGCAGCCCCGGCTGGATTAAAGAGCCTTCGTCGTCGCTCGTTGCGGCCCTGCGCTTCGGCGTGGCCTAGGAGAACCAGCATATGCCAGCAATCAACTCACGCGGCCGTGGCCGCCGCACCATCAGCGAAATCAACATGGTGCCTTTCATTGACGTGATGCTGGTGCTGCTCATCATCTTCATGGTGACAGCGCCACTGATCACGCCCAGCATGATTGCCCTGCCCAAGGTCGGCAAGGCGCCCGGCCAGCCGCCCCGGCCTATACAGATTGAGATCAGCAAGGACGAAGTCATCCAGATCAAGTCCGAAGGCCAGTCGGTACCAACCCGGCTGGGCGAGGTCGGCGCAGCCGTCAAGCGCCTGCAGCCGACGGTACCCGCAGGCGAGCAGATCACGCCCGTGGTCATCAGCGCCGACAAATCCATCAAGTACGAAACCGTGGTCAAGGTCATGGACGCGCTGAACAAGGCTGGCGTGGCACGTGTCGGTCTGTCCGTGCAAACCGGCAACTGACCCGCGACCTGCACCGATGCCCAGCGCCACCGACCGCCTCGACTTTGCGCCGCACCGCGATCCCGGTGCGCTGCGGTCCTTCGGCCTGGCGCTGCTGGTCCATGCGCTGCTGATAGGCGCGCTGACCTGGGGCGTCAACTGGAAGCGCAGCGACCCCGACCTGTCGTTTGAGGCGGAGTTGTGGTCCAGCGTGCCGCAGGAGGCCGCGCCCAAGCTGGTGGAAGCCCCGCCTGCGCCACCGCCTCCGCCTCCCCCGCCGCCCGAACCCGTGGTCAAGGCATCGCCGCCTCCACCCGCACCGGACGTGGACATCGCCATTGAGCGCGAGAAAAAGCGCAAGCTGGAGCTCAAGAAAAAGGAAGCCGAACTGGCAAAGGCCAAGGCCGAGCTGGACAGGCTGAAAGATCTTCAGGCCAAAAAAGACAAAGAGCAGAAGGAGAAGGAAGAGCTAGCCAAACGCAAGGCCGACGAAGCTAAAAAGCTTGAGGCAAAGAAGGTCGAAGATAAAAAGCAGGACGCCAGGGACGCGGAGAAGAAGAAACTGGCGGACGCGGCAGCAGAAAAACTGCGCCAGGACAACATCAAGCGGGCTTTGGGCCTGGCCGGGGCCACGGGCAGTGCCGACGCCAAAGGCTCGGGGCAAAAGGCCAGCGGCCCCTCGGCCAGCTATGGTGGCAAGGTGCGCGCCAGGGTCAAGCCCAACATCGTGTTCGCCGACGACATCTCGGGCAACCCGACCGCCGAAGTGGAAGTGCGCAGTGCGCTCGACGGCAGCATCATCAGCCAGCGACTGATCAAGTCCAGCGGCAACAAGGCCTGGGATGACGCCGTGGTCAAGGCCATCATCCGCACCGAAACCATGCCGAAAGACGTGGATGGCCGGGTGCCCACGCCGATGATTCTGGAGTTCCGGCCAAAAGACTGAGCCGGAAAGTGGCGTCGGCGCCTGGCGTCACGACAGTTGCGCCGCAGCCCAGGTCATTCGCTATCAATAAAATAGCTGCTTGCGCCCATCCGACAAGGGCTGGAGGCCAATTTCATTCATAAACTATGCTGGCCTGCCCCTGATCGGCCTGCGCCATCCAGCTCGCCAGCGCGGCATCGGTCGGGAAAAATTTCGCGGCTTCTCCGAGCTGCAGATCGGCCACCACGCTGCCGCGTTTCAGGCTCAGGCGCACCGGCAGGCCGCGGCTGACCTCGCCCTGTTCCGACATCTCTTTGCGCGGCGGAAAATCGCGCACCATGCGCTGCACATCGGGCGCCGTGCCATTGACCGCTACCCGCAAAAACTTGCCGAACTTGCAACGCGCCGACTCCAGGCTCCAGACTTGCGTGACCTTGAAGCGGCGGCCAAACCGTTCGGACGCCGGTTGCAGCGTTCCCTGCACGACGACGAACTCGTCATCCTTGAGCAGGTTGCGGTTGGCGTTAAACGTCGCCTCGTCCACCGAGGCCTCCAGCGTATCGGTCTTGTCGTCAAGCTTGAAGATGATCAGCTTGCCGCGGTTGCCGTTGATGATGCGCAGGTCGCTGACGATGGCCGCGAGCAGACACTGGTCGCGCGAGTCAATCAGGTCGTCAATCCTGCGTTTCACAAACTGCCGCACCTCGGTCTCGACCTCATCGAACAGGTGCCCGGACAGATAAAACCCAATCGCGGTTTTCTCCTGCACCAGCCGCGCCTTCACGCCAAACGGCATGACGTCCACCAAAGGCGGCTCCTGCGTGCTGGCGGCGTGTGAGTCCATGTCGAACAGGCCGCCCTGGTTGGCATTGGCCTCGGACTGGGCGGCAAACTCAAACGCCCGGTCCACCGACGCCAGCAACGACGCGCGGTTGAGCTGCAGGTTGTCAAAAGCACCGGCCTTGATCAGGGCCTCTACCGTGCGCTTGTTCATTTTGGACTTGTCGACCCGCACACAGAAGTCGTACAGCGAGGTGAAGGGCCCATCCGCCTCGCGCGCCGCCACGATGGCCGCAATGGCCTGCTGACCGGTACCCTTGACCGCGCCCAGGCCGTAACGAATACTTTTGTCCGTGATGGGCTCAAAACGGTGGTGGCCGCGGTTGACGTCGGGTGACTCGAAGCTGATGCCCATCTTCTGTGCGTCGCCGAAAAGAATCCTGAGCTTGTCGGTGTCACCCATCTCCACGGTCATGTTGGCGCAGAAAAACTCGCCGGTGTAGTGGCACTTGAGCCAGGCAGTGTGGTACGCCAGCAAGGCGTAAGCGGCAGAGTGCGACTTGTTGAAGCCGTAGCCCGCAAACTTTTCCATCAGGTCAAAAACCTCGTCGGCCTTCTCCTGGGACAGGCCGTTGATGCCGGCACCCTTGCGGAAGATCTCCCGCTGCGAGGCCATCTCTTTCTCGTCCTTCTTGCCCATCGCACGGCGCAGCATGTCGGCGCCGCCCAGCGAATAACCGCCCAGGATCTGCGCGGTCTGCATCACCTGCTCCTGGTAGACCATGATGCCGTAGGTCTCCTCCAGAATGGGCTTGACGCGCGGGTCCGGGTACTCGGGCGTCTCCTTGCCCTGCTTGCGTGCGATGTAAGTCGGGATCAGGTCCATCGGACCTGGCCGGTACAGCGCATTCATCGCGATCAGGTCTTCGAGCCGGTTAGGCCGCGCGTCACGGAGCATGCGCTGCATGCCGATACTTTCAAACTGGAACACGGCCTCGGTCTTGCCTTCGGCAAACAGCGCGTAGACCCGCGGATCGTCCAGCGGCAGGTTCTCGAACTTGAAATCCTTTTGCGCCGGATGCCGCTGGACAATGAACTCGCGCGCCAGCTCCAGAATGGTCAGCGTGGCGAGGCCCAAAAAGTCGAACTTGACCAGGCCAATGGCTTCCACGTCGTTCTTGTCAAACTGGCTCACGGCCGAGGTGCTGCCAGGCTGCAAATACAGCGGACAAAAGTCGGTGAGTTTGCCTGGCGCAATCAGCACGCCGCCGGCATGCATGCCCACGTTGCGCGTCAGGCCTTCGAGCTTGCGCGCCAGTTCGAGCAGGGTGCGCACGTCTTCTTCCTTGGCCTCGCGCTCGGCCAGCACCGGCTCGGCCTCCAGCGCGTAGACCATCTTGTCGTTTTTCTTGCGGTCGGCGGGTACCAGTTGCAGCGTGACGGCCTGGCCGGGTTTGTTGGGCACCAGCTTGGAAATACCGTCGCAAAAGCCATAGGAGAAATCGAGCACACGCCCCACGTCCCGAATGGCGGCACGCGCTGCCATGGTGCCAAAGGTGACGATCTGGCTGACCGCCGCGTGGCCGTACTTATCCTTCACATAGTCGATCACGCGGTCGCGGTTGGTCTGGCAGAAGTCGATGTCGAAGTCGGGCATGGACACCCGCTCCGGGTTGAGGAAACGCTCGAACAGCAGGTTGTATTGCAGCGGGTCCAGGTCGGTGATCTTCAGCGAATAGGCCACCAGCGAGCCGGCACCCGAGCCCCGGCCCGGCCCCACCGGACAGCCATTGTTTTTGGCCCAGTTGATGAAATCGCCCACGATCAGGAAGTAACCCGGAAATCCCATCTTCAGGATGGTGTTGATCTCAAACTCCAGCCGCTCCACATACTGGGCCCGCTTGTCATTGCGAACCTTTTCATCGGGATACAGGTGCGCCAGCCGCTCCTCCAGCCCTTCAAACGAGGCGTGACGGAAATACTCGTCGGGCGGCATGCGCACGCCGTTGACCTCTGGCGTCGGGTACTCGGGCAACATGGCCTTGCCCAGATCGAGCTTGAGGTTGCAGCGTTTGGCAATCTCCAGCGTGTTGGCCAGCGCCGACGGAACATCGGAAAACAGCGTTGTCATCTGCGCCGACGACTTGAAATACTGCTCGCGTGTGAACTTGCGAACGCGCCGCGCATTGCCCAGGATTTCGCCTTCGGCAATACACACGCGCGCTTCATGAGCCTCGTAGTCGTCGTAGCCCAGAAACTGTACCGGGTGCGTGGCGACCACCGGCAGCTTCAGGCGCGCGGCAAGCTGCACTGCCGCCGCCACATGCCGCTCGTCGTCGGCGCGCTGGGCCCGCTGCAGCTCCAGGTAAAACCGGTGGGGGAACATGCCAGCAAAATGCAGCGCGCATTCAAGCGCACGCGGGTCGTCGCCCTGCACCAGCGCCTGGCCCACGGCGCCGCCCTGCGCGCCGGACAGCGCAATCAGACCTTCGTTGAGTTCCTGCAGCCAGTCAAGGCTGATGACCGCCTGGTCGCGTACCACGCCCCGGGTCCAGGCGCGCGTCAGCAGTTCCGACAGGTTCAGGTAGCCCTGCCGGCTTTGTACCAACAGCAGCAGCCGCGCCGGCGCGGCGCCGGCGTCCTTGCCGGGCACCTGCACCCACACATCGGCACCTATCAACGGCTTGACGCCGGCGCCTCGGGTTTCCTTGTAAAACTTGACCGTGCCAAACAGGTTGCCCAGGTCGGTGATGGCCAATGCCGGCTGGCCGTCTGCCGCTGCGGCGGCGACAATTTCATCAATACGGTTGGTGCCGTCAACGACAGAAAACTCGGTGTGGATACGCAAATGAACAAACATGGCTTCATTTTAGGGCTGAGCACTTTAGTCAGTGCCGCGACGCCTGCCTTGCCCTGCCTACAATGCGCAGAACCATGCAAATTCTGAACATTGCAGCCTATAAATTTGTCGCCCTGAACGAGCTCGAAGCCTTGCAGGCGGCGCTGCGTGATGCAGCGCAAAGCCGCGGCCTGCGGGGCACGGTGCTGCTGGCCGAAGAAGGCATCAACCTGTTCCTGGCCGCCGGGAGCAGCGACATTCATGATTTTTTGGCATGGCTGCGCAACGATGTCCGGTTTCAGGACCTGGAAGTCAAGGAAAGCTGGTCCATGGTCCAGCCTTTTCGCAAGCTGCTGGTCAAAATCAAGCCCGAAATCATCCGCATGAACCACCCGGCGATACAGCCCGCAACGGGACGTGCGCCGTCGGTGGAAGCCGCGACCCTGCAGCGCTGGCTGAACAGCGGGCAGGACGACACCGGTCGCCCTGTCGTCACGCTGGATACACGCAATGCCTTCGAGGTCGATGTCGGCAGCTTCAGAAACGCCATCGACTGGCGGATCGCCAAATTCAGCGACTTTCCGCAGGCCTTGCAGGACCACCGCAGCGAACTGGCGGGCAAAACCGTGGTGAGTTTTTGTACCGGCGGCATACGCTGCGAAAAGGCCGCGATTTTGATGCGGGAGGCCGGTGTAACGCATGTCTTTCAGCTCGACGGCGGCATCCTCAAGTATTTTGAAGTGGCCGGCCACCGACACTTTGATGGCGAATGTTTTGTTTTCGACCAACGGCGGGCGCTCGATACGGCCCTGGCGCCTCGGGTGGATGTCGGCGTCTTGTCTGACAGCCGGCCGGTGAGAAGCGTGGAAAGCTGTTAAACCTCAAGACCTGAATCGGAAAAAGTCGGCCCCCTGCCGGCTAACCGTTATTGAACATGCCCTTACCCCAACCCGCCCGGCATCCACTGCGTCCAGCCATGGCGCCCTCCGGCCTGTCC
>NZ_JBDNGU010000125.1:0-2121 GCF_041689105.1 Polaromonas sp.
CATGGCCGACTTCAGCGCCGCCATGCGTGAGGCGCTGCTCGATGCCTGCGCGCTCGACTGGTCGGCCATCAGCCCGGCCATTTTCGGCAGCCTGTTCCAGAGCATCATGGACGACAAGGCGCGGCGCAATCTGGGCGCGCACTACACCAGCGAGGAAAACATCCTCAAGCTCATCAAGCCGCTGTTTCTGGATGAGCTGTGGACTGAGTTTCACAAGGTCAAAAGCAACAAAAACCGGCTGTTTGAATTTCACAAGAAGCTGCGGCTGCTGACGTTTTTTGACCCGGCCTGCGGCTGCGGAAATTTTCTGGTCATCAGCTACCGCGAGCTGCGCCTGCTGGAGCTGGAAGTGCTGCGCGCCAGCAACAGCGCCGGCCAGCAGAGCGTGGATGTGCACCAGCTTATCGGCATCAACGTCGATCAGTTTTACGGCATTGAGATCGAAGAGTTTCCGGCTCAGATTGCGCAAGTGGCGCTGTGGCTGATGGACCACCAGATGAACCTGCGCGTGAGCGAGGAGTTTGGCCTGTACTTCGCCCGCATCCCACTGCGCACCACGCCGCATGTGGTGCATGGGAATGCGCTGCGGCTGGACTGGAACGAGGTGCTACCGGCCGAGCGGTGCAGCTTTGTGTTGGGGAATCCGCCATTTGTCGGTGCCAAGTTCATGGCCGATGCGCAGCGCGAAGACACCCGCGCCGTGTTTGCGGGCATCGACAACGCCGGTCTGCTGGACTTTGTGGCCGCGTGGTACGTCAAGGCGGCGCGCTATCTGGCCAGCGGTTTACTCGCTCCCCCATTGGGAGGGGGCTGGGGTGAGGGCGAGCCCCGGCAACCCCGCTGCGCCTTTGTATCGACCAACAGCATCACCCAGGGTGAACAGGTCGGCGTGCTCTGGGGCTGGCTTCTCGCGCAGGGCGTCCACATTCATTTTGCCCACCGCACGTTCAGCTGGAACAACGAGGCACGGGGCAAGGCCGCTGTGCATTGCGTGATCATTGGTTTTGGGCTGCAAGACCGGCCTGGCAAGATCATTTACGAATACGACGACATCCGGGGTGAACCGCACGCCGTGCCAGCGGCGAATATCAACCCGTACTTGGTGGACGCGCTCGACGTGGTGTTGCCGCGCCGGTCATCGCCGATTTGCGCTGCGCCCGAAATCGGCATTGGCAACAAACCCATCGACGACGGCAATTACCTGTTCACCACAGCAGAAAGGGACGCCTTCATCGCTAGGGAGCCCGCCAGCGAGAAGTGGTTTCGCCGCTGGTTGGGCGCTGACGAGTTCCTAAACGGCTACGAGCGCTGGTGTTTATGGCTGGGTGACTGCCCACCCGCTGAGCTCCGCGCCATGCCGGAAGCGATGAAGCGGGTTCAGGCCGTCAAGGCGTCACGTCTTGCGAGCAAAAGCGTCCCTACGCAAAAGCTAGCCGCCACACCGACACGGTTTCATGTGGAAAACATGCCTTCAGCGACTTATCTGGTGCTACCGGAAGTCTCGTCTGAGCGCAGACAGTTCATTCCATTCGGCTTTGAGGAACCGTCCACGCTGTGCAGCAATCTGGTGAAGGTGGCCCCACACGCCAAGCTGTACGACTTCGGCATTCTCTCCAGCACCATGCACAACGCCTGGGTGCGCACCACCTGCGGTCGTCTGAAAAGCGACTACCGCTACTCCAAAGATATTGTCTACAACAACTTCCCCTGGCCAGACCTGCCCTCACCCCAACCCTCTCCCGCAAGCGGGAGAGGGAGAGGGAGTACAGACATGCGTGCCGCTATCGAGGCCGCCGCACAAGCCGTGCTCGACACCCGCGCCCAGTTCCCGGGTGCATCGCTGGCCGACCTGTACGACCCGCTCACCATGCCGCCCGCCCTCGTCAAAGCCCACCAAAAGTTAGATGCCGCCGTGGACGCCGCTTATGCACTGGGTGGCGGCAAGAAGACGTGGAAAAACGACGCCGAGCGCGTAGCGTTTTTGTTTGAGCTGTACCAGCGCACCACCAGCCTGCTGCCCGCCACAGCGGCAAAGCCAAAACGAAAATCTAAAACGTAATTTGAAATTGGGAGAGAAAATCAATGGCAAAGTTTTTGAATACCAGCGCTACCAACTATTTC
>NZ_JBDNGU010000126.1:0-14222 GCF_041689105.1 Polaromonas sp.
CCTTTTTTGTACAACCTCACGACTTGCTTGCGACGCTCGTGAAGTTGCTCCAGTGTTTGCTTTCTTGCGCTTTCTTTTTCCATCAAGCTTCGACACGAAAAATCGAAGAAAGTTCAGACTTTATGGGGCCTTATCTATAGTTGCCATGCCCAAATCCAACGCCCTGAACCAGTTGCGTGCTGCGGCAACCGCCGAGCACGAGGATGCACTGAGCTGCGCGCGGCGTTACGAAGCCCTGACGGCAAAAATCCATGCCTGTCAAAACGGCATGGGTGCAGCGCCTTCTGTTGAAGAGTTTCAGCAGTGGCGGGAAGACGTGGAGCGCACCGTCGCGTTGCGGCGCTTGCAAGGCGGCGTTTCTGGCGCCTGAGCTGCACAGGGGCTTGAAATGCGCCCTGTGGTTCTTCCCCTGTCCTTGATGAAACACTTGTGCTACATTTTTGCAAATGAAGAGACGAATGTTTCATGTCACCTCATTCCCTTTTCAGCAAACTCCCGCTTGAGGGGCTGAGTCCCGAGCTGTTGCGCGCCGCGCGGTGGGTTGAGGCGCATCCGCGCGAGGTGGCGTTGCATTCTATGCGCGAGTGTGGGCGGCGTGCCGGGTTGGCGCCAGCGAGTCTGACGCGGCTGGCGCAGGCCCTGGGCTTCCAGGGTTTTGAGGCGATCAAACATCTTTGCCAGGAGTCTTTTTCGACTCAGGGCGGTTACGCTGGGCGCGCCGAAGTGCTGCAGGCCAGCGCAAGGCAGGACAAGGACTGGCTGACCCTGCTCAACGAAGCGCAGCATGCCAATTCGGCGTCGGTCGGTGGCCTGAACCAGGCAGCACAACTGGAGGCGGCGGCCGATGCCATGCTGAAGGCACGCCGGGTTTATTTCCTCGGACTGCGCGCCAGCCACGGTCTGGCGCTGCACCTGCACTATACCTACGGCCTGCTGGCGCCCAACGGCGTGCTGGTGCAGGGACTGGGTGGCACGCTGGGCGACCAGGTCGGCGACATCGGGCCGCCCGATCTGCTGGTGGTCACCTCCTCGGCGTCGTACACGCGGCAAACGGTGGAGGCCGCGCTGCAGGCGCAGGCGCAGGGCGCGGGCGTGCTGGCGCTGACCGACAGTGCGCTGTCGCCGATTGCCTGCACCGCCACGCACATCCTGCTGTTTCGAACCGACAGTCCCTCGTATTTTCATTCCATGGTCGGCGCGCTGGCGCTGACCGAAGCGCTGGCTGCGGCCGTTGCCGTACGCGGTGGCCGCAAGGTGCTGGCCCATCTGCAGGCGCGGCAGGACCGCCTGGATAACGAGGGCGCCTACTGGGACAACAGCAGCGACAAGGTCGCGACAGCCCGTTCATTGAATTCTTCACGAAGGAAATAGGCTTTATGGTTGCAGCGTTCACCCAGGTTTTTCACCGCCAGTTGCAGCGCAAGCCGCCGGTGGCGGTCAGCGGCCAGGGCGTGTACCTGACCGATGCCGGCGGGAAGAGTTATATCGATGCGTCCGGCGGTGCGGCTGTGTCCTGCCTGGGGCATGGCCACCCCGATGTAGTGGCTGCCATGCATGCGCAGATCGACAAGCTGGCCTATGCGCATACGAGTTTTTTTACGACGGAAGTGGCTGAGACGCTGGCCGACAAGCTGATTGCGACCGCGCCGCAAGGCATGAGCCATGTGTATTTTGTCAGCGGTGGGTCGGAAGCGGTGGAGGCCGCGCTGAAGATGGCGCGCCAGTATTTTGTCGAAACCGGCCAGCCGCAGCGCACGCACTTCATTGCACGCAGGCAGAGTTATCACGGCAACACGCTGGGCGCGCTCGCCATAAGCGGTAACCTCTGGCGGCGCGAACCGTTCGCGCCCATCCTGATCCCGGCGACGCATGTGTCGCCCTGTTATCCCTACCGCGAACAGCAGGTCGGCGAAACGCCGGAGCAGTACGGTCTGCGCCTGGCGCAGGAGCTCGAAGACGCGATTCTTGCTAAAGGCGCTGACAGCGTGATTGCCTTTGTCGCCGAAACCGTGGGCGGCGCCACGGCTGGCGTGCTGGCACCGGTGCCCGGTTATTTCAAGGCGGTGCGCGAGGTCTGCGACCGCTACGGCGTGCTCCTGATTCTCGATGAAGTGATGTGCGGCATGGGCCGCACCGGCACCCTGCATGCCTGCGAGCAGGAGGGCGTAGTGCCCGACCTGCTGACCGTGGCCAAGGGCCTGGGCGGTGGCTACCAGCCAATAGGCGCGGTGCTGGCGCAAAAGAAAATCGTCGATGCCATGCGCGCTGGCTCGGGCTTTTTTCACCACGGGCACACCTACCTGGGCCATGCCATTGCGTGCGCAGCCGCCCTGGCGGTGCAGCAGGTGATCGAACGCGACCAGCTTCTGGCGCAGGTGCGCACACGCGGGGATTTTTTGCAGAAGCTCATGCACGCCACCTGGGATACACATCCCCACATCGGGGACATCCGCGGGCGCGGCCTCTTCTGGGGGATCGAGCTGGTGCAGGATCGTGCGACAAAAAAGCCGTTCGATCCGGCACGTAACGTGCATGCACGCATCAAGCAGGAGGCCATGGCGCGCGGCTTGATGGTTTACCCGATGGGCGGTACGGTCGATGGGCGGTATGGTGACCATGTATTGCTGGCCCCGCCCTTCATCACCAGCGAGTCCGAGCTGGCACTGATCGTCGAGCGGCTTGACGCCGCCATTCTGGCCGCGCTGTCTGACCTGTGATCTTTCTGATCGGTCTATTTTTTTAACGAGGAGTATTTCAATGTCCAGAACGTTTGTATTTAAAGCCCTAGCCGCTGCCGCAGCGCTCTCCGGCGCACTTGTCAGCGCGCCCGTGGTCGCCCAACAGAAGTTTGTCACCATCGGCACCGGTGGTGTCACGGGCGTGTATTACGCCGCTGGCGGCGCCATCTGCCGCCTCATGAACAAGGACCGCGCCAAACACGGCATTCGCTGCTCGGTGGAGTCCACTGGCGGTTCGGTGTTCAACATCAACACCATGCGTGCCGGCGAGCTCGATTTCGGGGTGACCCAGTCGGACTGGCAGTTTCACGCCACCAAAGGTACCAAGGTCTTTGAGAAGGACGGCGCCTACAAGGAACTGCGCGCCGTGTTCTCCGTGCACCCCGAACCGTTCACGGTGCTGGCACGCAAGGAAGCCAACATCACGAAGTTCGACGACTTCAAGGGCAAACGCTTCAACATCGGTAATCCGGGCTCGGGCACACGTGCCTCCATGGAGGAGCTCCTCAGCGTCATGGGCTGGACCACCGCCAGCTTTGGCCTGGCTGCCGAGCTCAAGGCGGACGAACATGGTGCCGCCCTGTGTGATAACAAGATCGAGGGTTTCTTCTACGGCGTGGGCCATCCTTCGGCCAACATCCAGGACCCCATCACCACCTGCGGTGCCAAACTGGTTCCGCTGACCGGCCCCGCGATCGACAAGCTGGTGGCAACCAACCCCTACTATGCCAAGGTGGACATTCCCGGCGGGCTTTATGCCGGACACCCGAGCCCGACGCCCACTTACGGCGTATTGGCCACCTTTGTATCGTCGACCAAGGTGCCTGACGCGACGGTGTATGAGATGGTGAAAGCGGTCTTTGAAAACTTTGACGAGTTCAAGAAGCTGCACCCGGCTTTTGCCAATCTGGACCCGAAGCGGATGATCAAGGACGGTCTGGCCGCGCCGCTGCACCCTGGCGCCGTGAAGTACTACAAGGAAAAGGGCTGGATGTAAGACCTTTACCGGTCTGATCGTGCACGAAGGGCTCCACTGACGGAGCCCTTTTTTTACATTCGTGCCCACTGGAGTCAATATGTTCAAGAAAAAAGCAGCGGCCCCTGAGGCCGTGGATGTCAAGCAACTGGTGGCCGACAGCGATGCGGGGGGGCGCAACCCCGGTCCGAAGGTGACCCGGCTGATCCTCATCGTCGCCTTGGCATGGTCGCTGTTCCAGTTGTGGATCGCCTCACCGCTGCCGTTTTCTACCGGTTTTCTGGTCTTCAACGACACCCAGTCGCGTTCCATTCATCTGGCCTTCGCGGTGTTTCTGGCGTTTCTTGTCTACCCGGCGTTTGACCGCTCGGGGCGCGACAGGGTGCCGCCGTGGGACTGGCTGTTTGCGCTGGTCGGCGCTTTTTGCGCAGCCTATCTGTTCATCTTCTACCGCGAACTCTCCACGCGGCCCGGCCAGCCCACCACGCAGGACCTGGTGGTTGCGGCGGTCGGCATGGTGCTGCTGCTGGAGGCCACGCGCCGGGCACTCGGCCTGCCCATGGTGATTGTGGCGCTGGTGTTTCTGGGCTACACCTTTGGCGGGCGTTACATGCCTGACATGATCGCGCACAAGGGTGCCTCGCTGGAACGGGTGGCGTCGCACCAGTGGCTGACCACCGAGGGTGTGTTCGGCGTTGCGCTGGGTGTCTCCAATGGCTTTATCTTCCTGTTTGTGCTGTTCGGCTCGCTGCTGGACAAGGCCGGGGCCGGCAACTATTTCATCAAGTCGGCGTTTGCCTTGCTGGGGCACATGCGTGGCGGCCCGGCCAAGGCCGCCGTGGTGTCTTCGGCCGCCACAGGCATCATCTCGGGCTCGTCCATCGCCAACGTTGTGACCACCGGGACCTTCACGATTCCGCTGATGAAGCGGGTTGGCTACCGGCCCGACCAGGCCGGTGCCGTGGAGGTGTCGAGCTCAGTCAACGGCCAGTTGATGCCACCGGTGATGGGCGCGGCCGCCTTCCTGATGGTGGAATACGTCGGCATCCCGTACACCGAGGTGATCAAACACGCCTTCCTGCCGGCCATCATTTCCTACATCGCGCTGTTTTACATCGTGCACCTGGAAGCCCTGAAGGCCGATCTCCAGGGCCTGCCGCGACGCGGCAATGCCACCGCCCTGCAGCGCATTCGCGCGTTCGCCATGACGGTAGCCGGTTTTGTCGTTCTCTCGGGCCTGGTCTATTACGG
The DNA here is from genome assembly GCF_041689105.1 of Polaromonas sp. Lineage (GTDB taxonomy): Bacteria > Pseudomonadota > Gammaproteobacteria > Burkholderiales > Burkholderiaceae_C > Polaromonas. The sequence goes on from NZ_JBDNGU010000126.1 coordinate 4,966, forward strand.
CGTGGGCTGGATCAAGACCGCCTTGCCAGACGCGGCGATTTACCTGATAGGCACCGGCCTGCTCGGCGCCTATTTTGGCCTGCTCTGGCTCGGTTCGCGTCAGCCGGTGCTGGAGCTGGACGACCCCGACGCCCCTGTCTTCGAGTTGCCTGAAACCGGACCGACCCTCAAGAGCGGCTTGCATTACCTGCTGTCGGTGGTGGTGCTGATCTGGTGCCTGATGATCGAGCAGCTGTCGCCAGCCCTGTCGGCATTCTGGGCCACCATGTTCATGATTTTCGTGATGCTGACGCAGCGCCCGTTGACCGTTGCCATGCGCGGGGAAGGTCAGTACGGCGCCGCGCTGCGCCAGGGCCTCACCGACCTGATGAGCGGGCTGGAAGCCGGGGCGCGCAACATGATAGGCATCGGCGTGGCGACGGCAGCGGCTGGCATTATTGTGGGCACGGTCTCGCTCACCGGCATCGGCCTGGTGATGACCGAGCTGGTCGAGCTGCTTTCTGGCGGCAACTTTATGATCATGCTGCTGCTGGTGGCCTTCATCAGCCTGATCCTCGGCATGGGCCTGCCGACCACGGCCAACTACATCGTGGTCTCCACCCTGATGGCGCCGGTGGTGGTGGAGCTTGGTGCGCAGAGCGGCCTGCTCGTGCCACTGATTGCGGTGCATCTGTTTGTCTTTTATTTCGGCCTGATGGCGGACGTGACGCCGCCGGTGGGCCTGGCCTCGTTCGCCGCGGCGGCAATTGCGCGCAGCGATCCGATCAAGACCGGCGTGACGGCTTTTTTCTACAGCATGCGCACGGCCATCCTGCCGTTTCTTTTCATCTTCAACACCCAGTTGCTGATGATAGGCATCGACAGTGTCTGGCACCTCATCCTGACCATCGTCAGTGCCACCGTCGCGATGCTGGTGTTTGCTGCAGCGACCCAGGGGTATTTCCTGGTCCGTTCGCGGCTCTGGGAGTCTGTAGTCTTGCTGCTGGTGACTTTTACGCTGTTCCGTCCCGGTTACTGGTGGGACATGGTTTACCCGCCCTACCGGGAGGTGCCCGCCGTGCAGCTGATCGAGCTGGTGGGCCAGGCCGAGGCCGGTGCGCGCAAACGCATCTGGATCGAGGGCACCAATCTCGACGGCAAGGAGGTGCGCAAAGGCGTCCTGCTGCCGCTCGGCGATCTGGCGCCGGCTGCGCAACGGCTGTCCAAAGCCGGCCTGACGGTCATGCCGCAGGGCGATACGATGCAGGTGCTGGCCGTCAAGTTTGGCTCGGCCGCCGAGAAGCTGGGCATTGAGCAGGGGTTCCGCATCACGTCCATCGAAGTTCCCGCCGACCGGCCTGACAAGGAGTGGATGTTCCTGCCCGCCCTGGCGCTGCTGTTTGGGGTCATGGCCCTGCAACGGGCGCGGGGCCGGCGTGAAACGCCGCTGCCCGCTACCGGCGAACCCCGACCGGGCTGAAATCTGCCGCAGGGCGGTAGTGAGAAATGGCTTGAGCCCTTGACGGTTGAGCCTAACCAGCTCTCAAAAACGTAGCATTTCAGGGATCAACCGAGGCGCTCCAGCGGTCGCCCCAGTTCCTGTCCTGGGCCTTGTCCATGCTGCGCCGGTCGCGTTTGGTCGGGCGGCCGTGCTCGATGCTGGCGGCCGGTTCGTTGTTGAGCCGCCGCTGCTCGGCGGCGGCTTCGCGCAGGCGCAGGCTGTCCACGCTTTCTTCATACAGCTGTTGCGCCACCGGCGCGGCACCGCGCTGCTGGCTCAAGCCCCGGATCACCACGGTTCGGGTTACCGGCCCTTGCCGCATCTGCAGCGTATCGCCGGCCTTGATGTCGCGCGCTGGCTTGGCTTCCTGGCCATTGACCTGCACCCGGCCCTTGCCGATCTCGTCGCTGGCCAGGGAGCGGGTTTTGTAAAACCGCGCGGCCCACAGCCACTTGTCAAGGCGCATGCATCAGCTCCCCCAGCCAGCGATCAACAAACAGCTTTTTCATCAACTGATATTGTGTACCAGCGGCAGACGCACGGTGGCGTCCAGCCCGGTAATACGCCCATGGTCTTCGCGGTTTTCCAGGGTGATGCTGCCGCCCAGCGCCTGGGTGATTTCGCGGCAGATCGCCAGGCCCAGACCCGAACCATGGCGCACATTGCCCGCCGAAAACGGCTGGTACAGGCGGGGCGCAAGCTCTGCCGGGATGCCCGGGCCGCTGTCGCTGATGGTCAGCGCCAGGTAGCTGCTGTCGGTCAGCAGCCGTACCGACAGGGCGCCGCCCACCGGACAGTGTTTGATGGCGTTGTGCATCAGGTTGCGGCACAACTCGCCCAGCATCCATTCATGCGCAGTGACGCTGGCGGGCGCGGTTTCAATGTCAAAGTCCAGATCTTTGTCGGCGATCAGCGGCGCCAGGTCCAGCGCCACCGCGCGCACGATGGCGGCCATGTCCACCGGCCCCAGGTCAGCCTGTGCGCGCAACTGCTCGACCTTGGCCAGGGCCAGCATCTGGTTGGCCAGCAGTGCCGCGCGGTCCACCGTCTGGTTGATCTCGGTGAGCGCGACCTGGGCTTCCATGTCGCCACGCAGCGCTGACTGTACCTGTACCTTGAGCACCGCCAGCGGCGTGCGCAGCTGGTGCGCGGCGTCGCGCACAAACCGTTTCTGGTTGTCCAGCAGGTGCTGCAGCCGGCCCATGACCTCGTTGGTGGCTTCGACCAGCGGCAGCAACTCGCGCGGTGCATCGGGCGCGGCAATCGCGGTCAGGTCGCCTTCGGGACGGGCCTGCAACTCGGCGCTGAGGCGGCGCACCGGGCGCGTGGCCCGTTGCACCACGATCACCGCCACCAGCGCAATCACGGCTAACAACAGGGCCTGGCGCCACAACGTGTCCACCAGGATTTTCCGTGCCAGGGTGGTGCGCAGCTCCAGCGTTTCCGCCACCTGGATGACCGCCATGCCGCGCCCACTGGAGCTGGTCACCGGTTGCAGCAAGACCGCAACACGTACTGCATCGTCCAGATAGACGTCGTCGTAGAAGTCAACCAGCGCCGAGTAGGGGGGTTTCGGCGGAATGCGGCCGCGCCAGAACGGCAGCTGCGCGTAGCCAGATACCATCTCGCCGTTCAGGCTGGACACGCGGTAAAAAAGCCGACTCTGGTTGTCTGCCTCAAATGCTTCCAGCGCGGCGTAGGGCACCGTCACGCGCAGCTCGGACTGTTCGTCGTAACCGCTGACGTCGAGCTGCTCGCCAATCGACTTGGCTGAGGCCAGCAGGGTACGGTCGTAAGCCGTGTTGACGGCGCCCAATGTCTGGCGGTACAGGGTGACGGTGTTGATGGTGATCAGCAGGCCGACCGGCAGCAGGATGCCCAGCAGGAGGTATTTGCGCAGGGACATGACCCCCACGCTTTTCACTTCGTGTGCCTCCGGCGTTGCGCTGCCCCTTTCACCGGAAGATGGGGCAGTGCTTGCTTGGGGCGGCCCGGCGCTGAAGGCTTCGACCCCCACGCTTTTCACTTCGTGTAATACGCTGACCCCCGAGGGGGCAGTGCTTGCTTGGGGCGGCCCGGCGCTGCGCACGTCGGCGTCAACCCCTTTCATGGCGCATCCACTTTCAGCAAATAACCCAAGCCGCGCAGGGTCACCAGGGTCACGCCGGTACGCGCTATTTTTTTACGCAGCCGGTACACCACCACTTCCACGGCTTCGTACTGCACATCGGTCTCGCCGGGAAAAACGAGCTCAAAAAGTCCTTCCTTGGACACGGCCTGGCCAGGCTTGACGATCAGCGCCTGCAGCAGGGCCAGTTCGCGCGGGGTGAGCTCAAGGACCTGGTCCCGGTGGTAGATCGCGCCGCTCTCCTTTTCATAGCGAAGTTCGCCCGCAGTATGTCCGCCGGCGCCCGGTTCGGTGCTGGAGGTTGGGCGCCGGCGGCTCAGGGCGCGCAGCCGGGCTTCCAGTTCGTCGAGGTCAAACGGTTTGGGCAGGTAGTCGTCCGCGCCGGTGTTCAGGCCGATGATCCGGTCACCCACCGTGCCGCGCGCTGTCAGGATCAGCACCGGCGTGGTCAGTCCCTGGCGACGCGCCTGCTCCAGCACCTGCAGTCCGTCGAGGCCGGGCAGGCTCAGGTCCAGCACCACCACATCGGGCTCGGCGGCTGTCCATTGCGCCAGCGCCTTGCGACCATCGGTGCAAGCGAGCACCTCCATGCCGCGCCGGCTCAAGGCGCGCTGCAGCGCGGCCTGCATGGAGGGGTCGTCCTCGATCAACAGCAACTTCATGGTGGACAGCATGGGCAGGACATTAGCACTTTCCCTAGGGTTTCCGGACAGCCGTTTGACAGACAGGAAGCGCATCATCGATGGCGTTACAACCACTACAGGAGACATTCATGCGTCGCGACACCTTTTTGAAATCTCTGGCCGCGCTGGCCGCCAGCGGGGCCTTTCCCCTGTCGGCCCTGGCTGCCGCCAATGTGAAGATGATGATTCCGGCCAACCCCGGTGGTGGCTGGGACACCACGGGCCGCGCCCTCGGCAAGGCCCTGCAGGATTCGGGCGCGGCATCCAGCGTCACCTATGACAACAAGGGCGGCGCCGCCGGTGCCTTGGGCCTGGCCCAGTTTATCAACGGCAGCAAGGGGGACCCCAACGCGCTGATGGTGATGGGCGCAGTGATGCTGGGCGGCCTGATCACCGGCAAGCCGCCGGTCAGCCTGTCGCAGGTCACGCCCATCGCCCGCCTGACCAGCGAGTACAACGTGTTTGTGCTGCCCGCCAACTCGCCGTTCAAGACCATGGCCGACGTCGTGGCCCAGCTCAAGAAAGACCCCGGCAGCGTCAAATGGGGCGGCGGTTCGCGCGGCTCTACCGAGCACATTGCAGCGGCCATGATTGCACGTGAGGTCGGTGTGGACCCGTCCAAGATCAACTACGTGGCCTTCCGCGGCGGCGGTGAAGCCACGGCCGCCATCCTGGGCGGCAATGTCACCATCGGCGGCAGCGGCTACAGCGAGTTCTCGGAGTACATCGCCACCGGGAAAATGACGGCGCTGGCCGTCACGTCCGACGCACGCCTCAAGGGTGTCAACGTGCCGACGCTCAAGGAGCAGGGCATCAATGTGGTGATCGGCAACTGGCGCGGCGTTTACGGCGCGCCCGGCATCTCGGCCCCCGAGCGCCAGGCCCTGACCGACATGATTCTCAAGGCTGTCAAGTCCAAAAGCTGGACCGAGGCGCTGGAGAAAAACAAATGGACACCTGCTGTGCTGACAGGTGCCGCTTTCGACAAGTTTGTCGATGACGACATGGCCAGCCTGCGTGCCACCATGGTCAAGTCGGGCATGGTTTAAGGCCTGCCTACAGGAATTGTCATTGCGGGCCTGACCCGCAATCCATGTCCGCCTGCCCGCGCCAGCGGTGCTGGCGGTATGGATCCCGGATCGAGTCCGGGATGACAGTCAGGTCGACCGGGACACAGGCCCGGCATTCAAGGAGGCAAAACAAATGACACAACATTCCCTCTCCGGCACGCCATTGAAGTTGCAGACCCTGGTAGGCTGCGGCGTGGTGCTGCTGGCCCTCGGGCTGGCTGCGGGGGCTGTCAGCATCCCCTCGGCGGCCGGGTACGGCGGCGTGGGTCCCAATTTCTTGCCCTGGCTGGTGGCTGTCGCCCTGCTGGTGTGCGGCGGCTTCATGGTCTGGGAGTCACGCACCGGCGGGTTCCGCGCCCTCGATGCGCCGGTGGGCGCCATGCACGGCAACTGGGCGGGTTTTGCCTGGGTCTCGGCCGGCTTGTTGTCCAACGCCGCACTGATCACCACCATCGGTTTCATTTTGAGTTGCACCCTGTGTTTTGTGCTTGCGGTGCAGGGGCTGCGCGGGGCCGAGGGCAAGGCCGACCGGCGCCCGGTCGCCTGGCTCAAGGACGCGGCGATCGGGCTGGCGATTTCCGCCCCGGTGTTCTGGATGTTCACCAAATTCCTGGCGATCAATCTGCCGGGACTCACTTCATCGGGCTGGCTCTGAACCTGGAAATGTCAGCTGACCGCTCGCAGTTCTAAAGGCCGTGCATGCATGCCACCTCCCCTGATTTTTCCACCCGCACCGCAACTGACACTTCCAGGATCTAGGTTCTATGGACATCCTTAACCAACTGATGCAGGGCTTTGCGACTGCGGCCACCCCTGTCAATCTGCTCTGGTGTTTTGTCGGCTGCGCGCTGGGCACCGCCATCGGTGTATTGCCCGGTATCGGGCCCGCTGTCGCCGTGGCCATGCTGTTGCCCATCACCGCCAAGGTGGAAGCCACAGCATCGATGATTTTTTTCGCCGGCATTTATTACGGCGCGATGTACGGCGGCTCCACCACCTCCATCCTGCTCAACACGCCGGGCGAAACGGCAAGCATGGTCACGGCCATGGAGGGCAACAAGATGGCCAAGAGTGGACGCGCCGGTGCGGCGCTGGCCACAGCGGCGGTCGGCTCGTTTGTGGCCGGCACGATCTGCACGGTGCTGGTCACGCTGTTTGCGCCCATCGTCGCGGAGCTCGCGGTCAAGCTCGGCCCGCCTGAATATTTCATGCTGATGGTGCTGGCCTTCACCACCGTCAGTGCAGTGCTGGGAAAAAGCACGGTGCGGGGCATGACGGCGCTGTTTCTCGGACTGGCGGCGGGCCTGGTCGGACTGGACCAGATTTCCGGCCAGGCGCGTTACACCGGCGGCGTGCCCGAGTTGCTGGACGGCGTCGAAATTGTGCTGGTGGCGGTGGGCCTGTTTGCCGTGGCCGAAGCGATGTACGCCGTGTTGTACGAGGGCCGGGTGGTCGAGACCCAGAACAAGCTGAGCAAGGTGCACATGACGGCCAGGGACTGGCGCCGCTCCTGGCCGGCCTGGCTGCGGGCCACGGCCATTGGCGCACCGTTCGGTTGCATTCCTGCGGGCGGCACCGAGATCCCGACCTTCCTGAGTTACGCCGCCGAGAAGAAGCTCGCCAAGGGTGACAACAAGGATGAGTTCGGCACCGTGGGCGCCATCGAGGGCGTGGCCGGCCCGGAGGCCGCCAACAACGCCACCGTCACGATGGCGATGATTCCCCTGCTGACGCTGGGCATTCCGACCTCCAACACCACAGCGATTTTGTTGGGTGCTTTCCAGAACTACGGTATCCAGCCCGGCCCGCAGCTGTTTACCTCCTCGTCCGCTTTGGTCTGGGCGCTGATCGCTTCGCTCTATATTGGCAATGTGATGCTGCTGGTGCTCAACCTGCCGATGGTGGGCCTGTGGGTCAAGCTGCTGAAGATTCCCAAGCCCTACCTCTACGCCGGCATCCTGATTTTTGCGACCGTCGGCGTTTACGGCATGCGGCAAAGCGCGTTTGATTTGTTCCTGCTCTACGGCATCGGCGTGCTCGGGGTAGTGATGCGGCGCTTTGACTTTCCGACCGCGCCCGTGGTGGTCGGCATGATCCTGGGCCCGCTGGCCGAAGCGCAGTTGCGCAACGCCATGTCCATCGGCGAGGGCAGCGCGATGGTGTTCCTGCAGCGCCCGGTATCGGTGATCCTGATCGTGGTCGTGCTGGCGGTGCTCATCCTGCCGCGCCTGGCGAGACGCTGGGCTGCCCGCCGCCTGGTGGTCTGAGACTGGAAGTCCGCGGGGGAAACAGTGCCTCAGCCCAGAAGCGACAGGCGCAAAAAGCTATCAAAAAGAGAGCAATGAAAACGCCGATGCCTGGCGGGTCCGGGGCAGGGCATCACTGTCGCGCTACCATCTGCGCATGGAAACCACCGACACTCCACCGCATGGCCTGCCGCGCGATGCCCAGAGCATCCTGGCTCTGGCGGCGCGGTCCATGTTCCACCTGTTTTCCAGCATCAGTCAGGGCATGTTCCTGGTGGACCGCACCGGCCGCATTGTCTGGCTGAACGAGGGCTACAAGCGTTTCCTGCCAGCGCTGGGTTTTTCGTCGGTGGACCAGTTTGTGGGTCACATGGTCGAGGAGGTCATCCCGAACACGCAGATGCGGCGGGTGCTGGCAACCGGCGAGGCTTTCCTGATCGACCTGCTGACCAACCGGGCCGGCACCTTTGTGGTCAGCCGCATCCCGCTGCGCGACGAAGGCGGCGGCGAGGTGATAGGCGCCATCGGCATCGTGCTGTTTGATCACCCCGAAACCACGCTGCAGCCCCTGATCAGCAAGTTTGCGCTGCTGCATCGCGACCTCGACGACGCGCGTCGCGAGCTGGCCAGCCAGCGGCTGCAGCACACGGGTGGCCAGCGTCAGTCCAAATACACCTTTGCCAGTTTTGTGGGCACCAGCCCGGCGGCCGTCGAGGTCAAGCGCCAGGCGCGCCGGGCCGCGCAGACCTCCAGCCCGGTGCTGCTGCTGGGCGAGACCGGCACCGGCAAGGAACTGCTGGCCCATGCGATCCATGCCACCTCGAGCCGGGCACGCGGGCCGTTTATCAGCGTCAACATCGCTGCCGTGCCCGACACCTTGCTGGAAGCCGAATTTTTCGGCGTGGCGCCCGGCGCCTACACCGGCGCCGACCGCAAGGGGCGCGATGGCAAATTCAAGCTGGCCGACGGCGGCACGCTGTTTCTCGACGAGATTGGCGATATGCCGCAGGCGCTGCAGGCCAAGTTGCTGCGCGCGTTGCAGGAAGGCGAGATCGAGCCGCTGGGCTCCAACAAGCTGATTCCGTTTGATGCGCGATTGATCGCAGCGACGTCGCGCGACCTGGCGGTGCTGGTGCGTGAAGGCAAATTCCGCGAAGACCTTTTTTACCGGCTCAACGTGCTGCCAGTGCGGGTGCCGCCGCTGCGCGAGCGCCGCTCCGATATCCCGGCCCTGCTGGAGGTGCTGGGCGAGGAGATGGCGCTGCGCAGCGGTGACCGCCAGCCCGAGCTGTCGGCCGACGCGCTGGCCCTGCTGTCGGCGCAAACCTGGCGCGGCAACATCCGCGAGTTGCGTAACGTGCTGGAGCAGGCGGCCATGCGCAGCGATTCGGCCAACATTGGCCGCGCCCAGTTTGAGGAAGTCCTGAAAGAAGCCGGCATTGAACGTATTGCTCCCGAGCCGGCGGTGCTTGAAGGGGGCGACCTGTCGGCTTCAGACCCCCTGCGCCCGCTCGCAGAACAGGTCGCGCAGGTCGAAAAGCGCGCGATTGCCGCCGCCCTGGCGGCCACGGGTGGCAACAAGCTGGCGGCCTCGCGGCTGCTGGGAATCTCTCGCGCCAAGTTGTATGAACGTCTGGATAACCCTGATCA
>NZ_JBDNGU010000127.1:0-8537 GCF_041689105.1 Polaromonas sp.
CATAGCCCTCGATCGGCCAGTAGCGCGAGGAGTCGGGCGTCAGCACCTCGTCCATCAGGGTCAGCGTGCCGTTTTCGTCCAGTCCGAACTCGAACTTGGTGTCGGCAATGATGATGCCTTTGGTCAGGGCAAAGGCTGCCGACGTTACGTCCCATCTCGAGCCAGGTGGCGCCCAACGTCTGCAGCGCAATGCTCATGCCGCCCGAAGCCGAACCGGTGATGCCGGCCAGGATGTTGACCGCTATCGACACCGACACCAGCGGATTGCCCGGCGCGATCCCCAGCACGGCGTCTCGCAGCAGCACGAAGCCAGCGAGCGACGCAATCACCGCGCCATAACCCACCTGCAACGCGGTGCTCAGCAGCGGCAGCATCAATAGCAAGATGGCCGCCGCCAGCGCGCCTATCACGGCCCAGATACCGCGCACCGCGTAGACCGTGGTCTGGCCATACTGCGGCTGGGCCAGGTAGCGCGTGTCCAGGGCTGGCCATAACCAGGCGGACAGCAGGTAGTTCAGCACGATGACCAGCACCACCGGCGCGATCGCCCTTTGGAACGACAGCGCTGGGCGGGCACAGGCCACAGTTTGGGGCGTGGACGTTGTCGCAGGCGCGCCGCCAGTGTGGTCCTCTTCGTGCCGACCATCGCCCTCGCCCGCTGCCTTGGCGGCTCTGGCTCGGTGGTTCAGCCACAGCATGCCCAGTACCAGCATCACCGCTGCGCCGATCAGACCCAGGCCGGGCGCGGCGAACGGTGTGGTGCCGAAGTACGGCATCGGAATGGCGTTCTGGATGGCTGGGGTGCCGGGCAAGGCTGTCGTCGTGAAGGTGAAGGCACCGAGTGCAACCGTTGCCGGAATCAGGCGCTTGGGCAGCTCGGCCTGGCGGAACAGCGCTGCGGCGATCGGGTAGACCGCAAAGGCGACGACGAACAGCGACACCCCGCCATAGGTCAGCACTGCACAGGCCAGAACGATGGACAGCACGGCGCGCTGGGCACCCAGCGCGCCCGCGATGACCCGGGCAATGACCAGGGCGGCCCCGCTGGCCTCCATCAACTTGCCGACTACCGCGCCCAGCAGGAAGAGCGGAAAGAACGCGACCACGAAGCCGCCGAGCGCCGGCATGAAGACCTGGGTGTAGCTGGCCAGCAGCGGTGCGGCCGGGCTGAAAAAGACTGCCAGCAGCGCGCACAACGGCGCGAGCAGGAGCACGCCAACGCCGCAGTAGGCCAAGGCCATCAACAAGGCCAGCGAGAGCACGATGCCGACAATGCTGATTATGGTTGGAAGAAGAACGCAAGTCGCCCTTGTTTGATCTCTGGGTTGAGGCGGCGAGGTGGATCAGCCAGAACGGCACAGGTCACCCGGGTGCCCATGGCGTGGCGCATTGTCAGCACACTCTGGGTCCAGCGCTTGGGTGGTAGTTCTCGCTCTGCTGCAGGCCAAACAACATCAGGCATTTTTTGACGTGGCGACCAGCACATCACCAAAGGACTCGACTAGCACGTGTTTGGTCACGCTGCCCAGCAACAGGTCTTCGGTCATGCTCTGGCCCTGTTTTCCGATGACGATGAGGTCGCAGCCAAGCGCCTGCTCATGTTCAATGATGGCTTGTGAGGGGTCGGCGTGTGGGATGCAAGGCGACCATTCGGCGGGCCTGAGGCCAGCGTTCGCCGCCAGCGACTGTAGCTGGAGCGAGGCAGCCCGGCGGGACTTCAAGCGGTAGCTCTCGATGGTGGCTTCGGACACTCCGGCAAACCGAAGCTTGCCTTCAAAAGGCACCTCGTAGGCGTTGAAGAGGATCAGGTGAGCGCCCGGTGCGACCGCCCTAGCGAGTTCGATCAAGGTCGCCGACCATGCCGAAAAATCCACCGGAACCAGCACCCGCCGATAGGCCTCGTGAGGCGGCTGTTTGACCACCAGCATCGGGTGCGCCGACTTGCGCAGCAGCCGCTCCGCGGTGGAGCCGAGCAGGAAGTGCCGCACGAAACCGGCGCCGCGCGCGCCCACGATCACGAGGTCGGCCTCGACTCGGTTGGCCTCCTGCGTGAGCTCATCCAGCACGGCCCCTTGCAGCAGAGCGCAGTCAACTGCCACACCATGCGCCGTGCTCAGATCCTGGGCCAGGGTATCCAGGGCCTGCTGGGTTTGCTCGATCAGCTGCGCTTCCACCGCGCTCTCCAGCCCCAGCAGCTGCTCCAGTTTGGCCATCGCACTGCCGCTGACTGCGTGAACCAGGTGCAGACGTGCACCGGCTGCGCTGGCCAGCCGTGCTGCTCGGCCGGCGGCCAGGCGCGAAGGATCGGAAAAATCGGTGGCGGCCAGTAGGTTTCTGACGGAGGTCATGGTGTCTTCTCCGTGGTCAGGATGTCACTGCGCAGGCTTCGTGCTGCTTCGTCGGCGGCATCGTCAAATGGGTTCAGCACTCGGGTCACGCCGGCGTTCTGGAGCTGTTGTTGATGATCCGCGTCGCGAGCGACCGCCGCCACCTGGCCAGCGAAACCGATGGTTTTCAGCGCGTCCAGAAGCGCCCGGTTGGACTCCCAGGCGGGCAAGCTGCTGACGACCCACCGCGCCTGCTGCAGCGGCAGCGACTCCAGAAACGCCGGGTCTTCTCCATCGCCGAAGCGGGCCGCCAGCTTCGCTTCACGCAGCGGGCGAACCACTTCCGGGTCAAAGTCCACTCCCAGGACTTCAATACCGCCATCACGCAGCTGGGTCAGCAAACGCCGGCCATAGCGGCCGAGCCCGATAACGACCACATCCACCCGTGTCGTGTCATTGCCTTGCGTCTCGATCGCCAGTTCGCGCGCAGGGCTCTGGCGTTCGAAGATCCCCAGCCAGGGCGCCAGCCGCTCATACAAAGCCTGCGAATACAGAATCATGTAGGTGGACAAGGTGATGGTGATCAGACCGACCAGTGTCGTCAGGCCCAGCGTGGTGACGCCCACATGCCCGAGTGTGATGCCCATGGCCACAAAGATGATGGAGAACTCGCTGATCTGCGCCACTGTCAAGCCGGCAAGAAACCCGGTTCGCTTGCGATAGCCCATCCAGCCCATGATGGCCATCACGATCAACGGGTTGCCGATCAGCACGAACAACGACAGCACCGCCGCCGAGCCCAGCTCGGCGCCGAGCATGGACAAGTCCATCTTGGCGCCCAGATCGACGAAAAAGAACAGCAGCAGGAAGTCGCAGATGCCGGTGAGGCGCGCGTTCACCGCTTCCCGGTAGGGAGTGGACGCCAGGGAAAAACCGGCCAGGAAGGCGCCCGCTTCCTTGCTGAAACCGGCCCAATCACCCAGCGCGGCCAGTGCCACGCCCCAGGCGATGGCAAACACCAGCAGCAGCTACTGCGAGCGCGCCATCAACGACACCAGCCAGGGCAGGACGTAGCGCATGAAGACGGTCATGAACACGGCGGCAGCCACCAACCTCAGGCCCAAGGACTGAAGGACCCCCAGCAGTGAGCCCGCACCGCCGGCGTCTCCCGGGTCGCGCATGGCGCTCATGGCCATCATTGCCAGCACCACGGCAATGTCCTGCACGATCAGAAAGCCCACGGCGATGCGCCCGTGCAGCGAGTCGAGCTCGCGCTTGTCCGACAACAGCTTGACGATGATGATGGTGCTCGAAAACGTGAGCGCCACCGCGATGTAGATGGCTTCCATCACGTCCTTGCCCAGCCCCAGCACCAGCAGGAAGCCAAAGCAGATGGTGAACGCCAGTTGGCCCAGCCCGGTGGCCAGTGCCACCGGTCCAATGTGGCGCACATGGTGCAGATCGAGTTTGAGACCGACCACAAACAGCAGCACCGTGACGCCGATCTGGGCCAGCAGATCGATCTGGTCGTGTGCCTGAACCACGCCCAGGCCGGCTGGCCCCACCGCAATGCCGACAACGATGTAGGCGATCAGCACGGGTTGGCGCAGCCGCACGAAAAGGGCGCCGACCAGCGCCGCGATCAGCAGCAGCAAGGCGATCTCGGCGAAGGGACCGGTCATGACGGGTGATTGGCAGCGGCAAGGCAGGGCATGGGCATCGCTGCCCGACCTCCGTGCCCGGTTGAACGGTGGTGTGTCATGGGGCCGACCCTCGGCGCGTCAAGGCCAGGCGCATCTGCTTTTCGGACTCAAGCAGCGCGAACAGCGCGACACCGGTGCCCACGATCAGCACACCGTCCCAGAACGGCACCGGCGCAGTGGCAAAGATGCCTTGCAGCACAGGCACGTAGGTGATGGCGAACTGCGCCAACACAACCGCCAGCACCGTGGTCCAGACCATGGGGGTGCCCCGAACGGCCTGCCAGGTCAGGGAGGTGCCATAGATGTTGCGGATGAAAAACAAGTGGAAGATCTCCAGCACAACCAGGGTGTTCAGCGCGATCGTGCGTGCCAGGTCGAGCGAATAGCCGCGATCCAACGCGTAGGCGTACATGCCATACACCCCACCCAGAAACAGCAGCGACACCAGCACGATGTGCCAGACGAGTTCGCCCGAGAGCAGTGGCTCGTTCCTGCGGCGCGGTGTGCGACGCATCGTCCCGGCTTCGGTGGGCTCAAAAGCCAGCGCCATACCCAGCGTGATCGCGGTGATCAGGTTGATCCAGAGGATCTGCACCGGCGTGATCGGCAACGCCAGGCCGAACAACAGCGCCACCACAATCGTCATGGCTTCGCCAGCATTGGTTGGCAGCGTCCAGCTGATGACCTTCTTGATGTTGTCGTACACCGTTCGTCCTTCCCGAACGGCGGCGACGATGGACGCGAAGTTGTCGTCGGCGAGCACCAGCTCGGCGGCTTCCTTGGCGGCCTCGCTGCCTTTGAGCCCCATCGCAATGCCGGCGTCGGCGCGCTTGAGCGCGGGCGCGTCGTTCACCCCATCGCCGGTCATGGCCACCGTCATGCCGTGCGACTGCAAGGCCATGACCAGCCTGAGTTTGTGCTCTGGGCTGGTGCGGGCAAAGATGTCGGTCTCGACCACGGCAGCGGCGAGCGCCACATCGTCCATGGCATCGAGGTCGCTCCCGGTCAGCACGCTGTCCGGATTCTGCAGGCCGATCTGCCGGCCGATGGCGGCAGCGGTGCCCTTGTGGTCACCGGTGATCATCTTGACGCGGATGCCAGCGCTGCGGCATTCGGCGACCGCTTCGGCCGCCTCGGCGCGGGGCGGATCGATCAACCCCACCAGCCCGAGCAACACCAAAGGGCCGCTGACGTCGTCAAACGCGAGCACGGTGTGTTCCGGCGCGACGGGTCTCACGGCGAAAGCCAGCACCCGCTGGCCAAGCCCCGCGATGCGATCAGCTTGTTCATGCCAGTAGCTCAGGTCCAGCGGCTCGGTTCCTTGTCCAGCGCCACGCTGCTGGGCGCACATCGTCAGAATTTGCTCCGGCGCACCTTTCACCGAAATCACCGCATGGCTCACGTGGTCGTGGTTCAGGCTGGCCATGAAGCGATGCCGGGCGTCGAAGGGGATCGCATCGGTGCGCGTCCAGGCGGCGAGTTCCTGGCGAGCCTCCAGACCGCACTTGCCCGACAAGGCCAGCAGTGCACCCTCCATGGGATCGCCCTCGACCGTCCAGACACCATCGCGCTCCAGCAGCGAAGCGTCGTTGCACAGGGCCGCCGCGCGCGCCAGCTCCTGCAGGATGGGATGCTCCTGCCCATCGACCGGGTGGTCATGCAGACTGATCGTTCCTCTCGGTTCATACCCGGTGCCATCGATTGAAAACTGATGGGCGCTGGTGGTCACGGAAGCCACCATCATTTCGTTGCGCGTCAGGGTACCGGTCTTGTCGGTGCAGATCACCGAGACCGAACCCAGGGTCTCGATGGCCGGGAGGCGGCGCACAATTGCGTTGCGGCGCGCCATCGCCTGCACGCCCACCGCGAGTGTGATCGTGAGCACGGCCGGCAAGCCCTCCGGAATGGCGGCGACAGACAGGCCCACCACCGCCATGAACATGTCGCCAAACGCGAAGTGACCGACGAAGTAACCGAAGGCCAGCAGCAGAGCGGCGATCAGCAGAATCAGCACGGTGAGCCAACGCGCGAAGATGTTCATCTGGCTGACCAAGGGCGTCGTAAGCACCTCGACCCGGGAAAGCATGCCGCTGATGCGCCCGATCTCGGTCTCGGCGCCCGTGGCCACCACCATGCCGCGACCCGCGCCGCTGGTGATCAGCGTGCCGCTGTAGGCCATGCACACGCGGTCTCCAATGGCCGCATCGGCGGTGACGGGACGCGTGTGCTTCTCGACCGGCACCGATTCGCCCGTCAGCAAGGCCTCCTGGATCTGCAGATTGAGCGCTTGGAGCAGTCTCAGGTCAGCCGGCACCTTGTCACCCGCCTCCAGCAACACCAGGTCGCCAGGCACCAGCGCCTCGCCGTCCACCGTGTGGCGATCGCCATCGCGCAGCACCGACGCGCGCGGCGCCAGCATGTGGCGGATCGCCGCCATGGCCTTTTCTGCCTTGCCCTCTTGAACAAAACCGATCACGGCGTTGCCCAGCACCACCGCCAGGATGACCAGGGTGTCGACAACATGCCCCAGCGCGGCGGTGACCACTGCCGATCCCAGCAACACGTAGATCAGGATGTTGTGAAAGTGAAGCAGGAACCGCAGCCAGGCGCTGCGCTGAGCCGGTTCGGGCAGGCGATTCGGGCCGTGTGCCTGGAGGCGAGCGTCGGCCTCAACCTGGGTAAGCCCGCCCGACGATGTGCGGGCCAAATCCAGCGCCGCCTCGGCAGCCAGCGTGTGCCATGGGCCTGGTGCTTGCTTGTCCGATTTTGATTGCACGATTCACGCTCCCGTGTGGGTGGGTTTCCTGTTCTCCCAATTCACTGTAGCGGGTTGGCGTCGGACCAAATTGACATACATCAACGCCCGGTCCGCGTCTAAGTCGAGCCTAAATCTAAGGATAGGAAATTCAACCGCATGAGTCCAAGTATCGCATCCAGAACGCGCCTCACAAATCATGCATACGCACTGTCGCCAGTCTGATTTACCAGGAATTTGCCCTGCCGTAGCCACCATGAACAGCAGAGACTGCCCGCAGACACGGCCCTATCCCGGCGGGCTGATGTCGCCACACTTGTGAGGCTCACCAAGTAGTGCGCTGATCGTCGGGGTAGTCGGGCGGTGATTGGTTTGCCAGATCCCAGTCCGGCTCGGCATCCACACCCTCCCCCATCTGCGGCGCAGCGAAGTCATCCCACAGCGGCGGCCCGCGTGCCGGTGTGATGCGCGGAGCTTAGGGGTCGACTCCGATGTGATCCAGTATCTTGTGGATGTCTGCGCTGAAGGTGATGAACGGGATGATGCGCATCTGGCCGCCACACATCGGACAGATCAGCGGGAACACCGCGTAGATACGTGCAATCAGCGCGGCCCACAGGTAGTGTGATGGCGGGCGCGGTTTGGACTTTGCGACGGTCGTGCCTGCATCCGTGTGCGTAACCGCTGTGACGAGAGCGCACACCTCTGGCGACGCCACCTGCGCCATGGCCGTCACAGCCGCACGCAAGGGCGAATTCGGTGCCAGTACGCCGTAGTACCGATGTCGGTGGGTGCGGGGTGGCGACACCAGGTGTGCGATGCGGTCGATCAGCTCCAGGGGCGTGAGCACCAATTCACCCGAATACTTGCTTGAGAGCAGCGGCTCTGCGTGGCCTTTGCCACAGCGGTAAACCAGATCAGCGCCGCGCTGCTTGAGCCGCTCCATGGCGAAGGGCGGGCGGGCGCAATAGCGCAGCAAACGCTCCAGCCCTGCGCGGTCTGGTGCTTCGATACGCACCCCGGCATCGACAGAGAATCCACCACCGTGGGCATAGGCAGCCATGTCTTTGGCATCACAGGCCTAAATATGGCCGCGTGCCACAAAAGCGCGCAAGATGCGTTTGCGCACGTTGGCCTGCACTTGAGAAATAGCAGCCTCATCAAGTCCAGACGCCGCGTGAAAAGCCACGCCGTCTGGCAGCGCCTCAAACACGCCATCGACCACACACACATGAAAGTGCACATGCGGGTTCAAGCTGGACCCAAAGCGGTGGATGAAGGCGACCGCGCCCAGGTGCAGACTGGCGGGGTCACACTGTGCCGCACCGAGGCAATGGGTCTGCAGACTCTGCTGCACCACGCGCAAGAAGATGCGCAGCGCCGCATTGAGTGCGCCCTTGTCGCGCTGCAGGTAATGAAACAGGAGCTTGGGCAGACGTTTGGGTACCGACAGCACCCATTGGCGCACCGGCAGGCGGGGCAAAACGTGATCGGTCAGGTGCGCTGCGGCCGCGGCCATGCGCCGGGTGTTGCACGATGGGCAGACGCCGCAGCCCTTGCAGGAGAAGGCGACCAGAAAATCGTCACCGCAGTCGTTAGACCAAGCAGTGACTCAGGCAGTCAGCCGCGTCAGCGCTTCCTGGTACTTGGCGGCGGTTTTGTCGACAACTTCCTGCGGCACGCGTGGCGCCGGGGGTGTTTTGTCCCAGGGCTTGCCGTTGACCAAGGTCTGCTCCAGCCAGTCGCGCACAA
>NZ_JBDNGU010000128.1:0-6077 GCF_041689105.1 Polaromonas sp.
ATTTCCCTTGGGGCGGCCCGGCGGGAAATCGCATGGCCCCCACGCTTGTCGCTTCGCGTACTGCGCTGCCCCCCGAGGGGGCTGATTTCCCTTGGGGCGGCCCGGCGGGAAATCGCATGGCCCCCACGCTTGTCGCTTCGCTTACTGCGCTGCCCCCCGAGGGGGCGCTGCGCCTGCGGCCCGGCAGAGCCGGTTCCGCAACCCCGGCTGGTGGGGCATGTCCACACGCGCCACGGCATTCGCCAAGAAGATTGGAAATACATGATTGATACGATAGACGGCGCGGAAATCACTGGCGTTATCCTCGCGGGCGGGCGCGGCTCGCGCATGGGCGGGGCTGACAAGGGCCTGCAGAACTTCAACGGCGTGCCGCTGGCCCTGCATACCTTGCTGCGTCTGTCGCCGCAGGTCGGCGAAGTCATGATCAACGCCAACCGCAACATGGCGGCCTACGAGTCGTTTGGCGTGCCGGTCTGGCCCGATGCCGGCGGCATGGGCGACTTTTCGGGGCCGCTGGCTGGCTTCATCACCGGGCTGGAGCGCTGCGAAACGCCTTACATGATGACGGTGCCCTGCGACAGCCCGCTGTTCAGCGAGGACATGGTGCCGCGGCTGGCCGAAGCGCTGGCGCGCGACAACGCCGACTTTGCCATGGTCGCCGCGCCCGAGGAAGATGGCCAGTTGCGCGCACAGCCGGTGTTCTGCCTGATGCGCGCGAGTTTGCTCGAAAGCCTGGCCGTGTTCACCACCGGCGGCGGGCGCAAGATCGACGCCTGGACCGCGCAGCACAAGACCGTCCTGGTGCCGTTCAACCTGCCGGGTGACGACCCGCGCGCCTTTTTCAACGCCAACACCCTTGCCGAGTTGCACCAGCTCGAAGCGCTGAGGCCGTGAAGCCGTGACCGTGCGGGCCGTAAAAACCATTGCAGAGATCGCTGCCGGACTGCAGGGTTACGACCCGCAGGCCCTGAGCGCTGCGGACGTATCGCGCTTTCTGTCGCGGCTGGTGGAGCCGGTGCGCGATACCGTCGAGCTTGCCCTGTTCGACGCGCTGGGCCGTGTGCTGGCGGCGGACGTGGTGTCGCCATTCGACGTACCGCCGCACGACAACTCGGCCATGGACGGCTACGCCTTCGACGGCGCGCAGCTCGGCACTGGCGAAGCCCTGAGCCTGAAAGTTGCCGGCACGGCGCTGGCCGGCAAAGCCTGGCAAGGCAGCGTGGTGCCCGGGCAATGCGTGAAGATCATGACGGGCGCCATCATGCCGGCGGGGCTGGACACCGTGGTGCCGCAGGAGTTTGTCAGCGCCAGCGCAGACACCATCAGCATCCCCCCAAAACTTCTGCAGCCCGGCGACAACCGGCGGCTGCGCGGCGAAGACCTGATGCAAGGCCGCGCGGCGCTATTAAAGGGGGAGCTGCTCACGCCCGCCCGGCTTGGGCTGGCGGCCTCTTTGGGCCTGAAAACCGTCAGCACCTGGCGGCCGCTGCGCGTCGCCTACTTTTCTACGGGCGACGAGATCCTCTCGCTGGGCGAGGCACCGCGTGAAGGTGCGGTGTACGACAGCAACCGCTACACCGTGTTTGGCATGTTGCGGCGCCTGGGCTGCGAAGTGATCGACATGGGTGTGGTGCGCGACGACCCGGCATTGCTGGAGGCGGCCTTCATGGATGCAGCGGCACGGGCCGACGCCATCATCACCTCGGGCGGCGTCAGCGTGGGCGAAGCCGACTACACCAAGGCCATGATGAAAAAACTCGGCGATGTGGCGTTCTGGAAAGTCGCGATGCGCCCTGGCCGACCCATGGCCGTGGGCCGGATTCTTCAAGACAAATCGACCTCAAGCCCCTTATCTGCGGCCGCGACAAGCTCCCAAATTGATAGCACTTCGAGTGGCGGAAGCCGTTTCGCCGCCGGGCCGCCCCAAGGCGAAACAGCCCCCCCGGGGGGCAGCAAACCACACGGAGTGGGGAGCGTGGGGGCCATTCTCTTCGGACTGCCCGGCAACCCGGTCGCGGTGATGGTGACGTTCCTTGCGTTTGTGCGCCCGGCGCTGCTGCAGATGATGGGTAGCACGGCGCCCGCCCCGCCCTTGCTGAAGGCGCGCAGCCAGGAGGCCATCCGCAAAAAGGCCGGCCGCACCGAGTACCAGCGCGGCACCGTCAGCACCGCAGCCGACGGTTCGCTCCAGGTCAAAGCCACCGGCAACCAGGGCTCGGGCGTGCTTAGCTCCATGGCCGAAGCCAACGGCCTGATTGTTCTGCACCATGGCCAGGGAAACATCGCGCCGGGCGAGGACGTCGATGTGATGATGTTCGACGGCACGATATAAGGCCCCCACACTCGCTCACTGCGTGTAGCTCGCTGCCCCCCGAGGGGGCGCTGCGCCTGCGGGCCGGCGGAGCCGGACCCGCGGCCCCGGCTGGTATTTGGGAGCCATTCCCCCCGCTGCATCAATTGCTGGGACGTAGGGCTTTTATTTGCCGATCAGTTCCGGCTCGCCGTGGTGAGCTTCTGGCTCTTCTTTGGCTTGCGTCTTGTTAGCGCCAGGGATGGCCTTGCGGGCAAACAGCGCGTACATCGTGGGCACCACAAACACGGTGAGCAAGGTGCCCAGAGACATGCCGCCCACAATCACCCAGCCGATCTGGATGCGGCTTTCTGCGCCCGCGCCTGTGGCCAATGCCAGCGGCAAGGCGCCAAGAACCATGGCTCCGGTGGTCATCAGGATCGGGCGCAGCCGCTGCGAAGAGGCCTTGATCAGTGCCTCCAGCATGTCCATGCCCTGCCGGCGCAGCTGGTTGGTGAACTCGACAATCAAAATACCGTGCTTGGTGATCAACCCGACCAGCGTGATCAGGCCGATCTGCGAATAGACATTGAGCGAGCCGCCCGACAACTTGAGGGCCAGCAGCGCGCCTATCATGGACAGCGGCACCGACAGCATGATCACCAGTGGATCGACAAAACTTTCAAACTGCGCGGCCAGCACCAGAAAAATAAACACCAGCGCCAGCACAAACACAATGGCCAGCGCCCCCTGGGAGTTCTTGAACTCTCGTGAGGTGCCGTTGAGGTCGGTGCTGTAGCCAGGCTTGAGCACCTTGGCCGCCGTCTGGTTCATGAACGTCAGCGCCTGGCCGAGGGAATAGTCCGGAGCCAGATTGGCGGTGATGGAGGCAGCACGGCGCTGGCCAAAGTGATTGAGCTCGCGCGGAGAAACGGTTTCACGTACCGTGACCAGACTTGACAGCGGGATCATCGCATCGCTGCGGCCGCGCACATAAATGCCCTCGATGTCCTCTGGTGTTCTGCGCCCGCTGGCCTGGGTTTGCACGATCACGTCGTACTGCTCGGCGTCACGTTTGTAGCGCGTCACGTTGCGTCCGCCCAGCATGGTTTCAATCGCCCTGGCCACCACCTCCACGCTGACACCGAGATCCGCGGCCTTTTCACGGTTGACATTAATGCGTAGCTCGGGCTTGTTCAGGCGGAGGTCTGAAACCGGCGACTGGATGCCAGGATTTTTTGCAATCTCGGCGAGCATCTGCTCGACCACCCGATTGAGATTTTCGTAGCTGTCCGAGGTCTGAATCACAAAATTGAGCGGGCGCTCGCGAAAGCCCTGCCCCAGCGAGGGCGGTGTGATGGGAAAAGCCGTCACACCGGGCAGACTGGCGAACTTGGGCTGCAGTTCGCGCGCCATGTCCAGCGTACTGCGTGACCGGTCATCCCAATCCACCGTGCGATAGATAACACTGGCTTGCGACACGGTGGGATTGCCAATGCTCGCAAAAATCCGGTCGAACTCCGGGTAGGACTGCCCCATTTTTTCAAGCGCCTGCGCGTAGCGGTTGGTGTAGTCCAGCGTGGCGCCATCAGGTGCATTGACCGTCGCCAGAATCGTGCCTCGGTCTTCCAGCGGCGAAAGCTCCTGCTTCATGGTCGGAAAGATCAGCAGTATGGCCAGCGCACTGACAAGCATGGTGCCCACCACGATCCAGCGCGCTTGCAACAGGAACCCTCCGAGACGCCTGGAAGCGCCGACGGAGCCCGCCTGGTAACGCGCCGTGAGTATCCAGCGCAGCAGGCGGCCATACCTGTCGGACACCGCATTGAGAAACCGCTCGATGCCGCGGTCAAACGCGTTCGGCTTTGGATTGTGCTTGAGCAGCTTGGCGCACATCATGGGCGTCAGCGTCAGAGCCACAAAACCCGACACCACCACGGCACCAGCGAGCGCCAGCGCAAACTCGACAAACAGCCGACCCGTGCGCCCCGGCGTGAAGGCCAGCGGGGCATACACCGCCACCAGCGTCGCCGTCATGGTGATCACGGCAAAACCGATTTCCCTGGCCCCCTTGACGGCCGCCGAAAACGGATCGAGCCCCTCC
This sequence comes from Polaromonas sp., assembly GCF_041689105.1. Classification (GTDB taxonomy): domain Bacteria; phylum Pseudomonadota; class Gammaproteobacteria; order Burkholderiales; family Burkholderiaceae_C; genus Polaromonas. Next base: position 4,395 of record NZ_JBDNGU010000128.1, read on the forward strand.
TCGATGTGCCGGAAGATGTTCTCCAGCATCACGATGGCGTCGTCCACCACCAGGCCGATGGCCAGCACCAGGGCGAGCAAGGTCAGCGTGTTGATGGTGAAGCCCGCCAGCGCCATCAGTGCGAAGGTGCCGACCAGGCTGACCGGAATGGTGATGATCGGGATGATGGACGCGCGGAAGGTTCGCAAAAATACAAAAATCACCAGTGCCACCAGCGCTACCGCCTCCGCGATGGTGGTGTAGACGTTCCTGACAGAACGATCAATGAAGACCGAGTTGTCGTTCGCGATGTCGACGTTGACCTCGGGCGGCAAATCGGCCTTGAGCTGGGGGATCATGTCGCGCACCCCCTTGGACAAATCCAGTGGATTGGCCGTCGCCTGCCGGATCACGCCAGCCCCGATCGCAGAACGGCCGTTCAGCCGCACGCCGCTGCGCTCGTCGGCGGCGCCCTCCTCGATGCGGGCCACGTCACGCACCTTGACCGGGAAACCATTGACGCTTCTGATCACCACCTCGCCAAACTGAGCGGGACGCACCAGGCCAGTTTCCGAAGTGACGCTGAATTCGCGTTGCTGGGATTCGACGCGCCCCGCCGGTACTTCCAGGTTGCTGCGGCGTATGGCGTCTTCCACATCCTGAGTCGTCAGGCGATAAGCCGCCAATTTTTCGGTGTCGAGCCAGACGCGCATGGCGTACTTGCGCTCGCCGAAAATGCGCACATCGGCCACCCCCGTGACAGTCTGGAGGCGCGGCTTGACGATGCGGTTGACCAGGTCGTTGATCTGCAGCCGGCTCAGGCTGTCGCTGGTAAAGGCCAGCCAGATCACGGGGAAGGCGTCGGCCTCGACCTTGGCAATCACCGGCTCCTCAATCGACTGCGGCAACTTGTTGCGCACGCGCGCGGTCCGGTCGCGCACCTCCGCAGCTGCGGCATCGGCGTCTTTTTCCAGCCGAAAACGCACCGATATCTGGCTCTGGTCGGCGCGGCTGATCGAGGTCAGCACATCGACAGCGTCAATGCCGGCAATGGAGTCTTCGAGCGGCTTGGTGACCTGTGATTCGATCACCTCGGCCGATGCACCCGGGTAACGCACGCTCACAGTCACTACCGGCTCATCGATCTTCGGGTACTCGCGCACACTCAAGCGCTGGAAGCTGACCGCGCCTACCAGCACAATCAGCAGGGAAAGCACCGTGGCAAACACCGGCCGGCGTATCGAAATTTCTGCCAATTGCATCAGGAGGTCCTGTCTGTGGTGGCCCGGGGTCAGGCCGGTTTGCGCGCGGACCGGGCCCCGGCCTCTGGCATGTTGCCGGGTGGCACAGGCGCGGCCTCGCGGATTCCTGCCAGACAAGGGTTGCCACCGGCGGCCGACACCGCCTTCGCGTCTGGCGCTGCAACAACTGCGGCCGGAGCGGCCGGAGCGGCCGGAACGCCATCGACCGGCCGCGTGCGCGGCTGGCTGAGATCCACCACGCGCACCGACGTGCCATTGCGCGTAATCCGTTGTTGGCCTGCGGTGACAACCGTGTCCCCAGCCTGCAAGCCACTGGTAATCTCGGCTTTTCCGGGCTGGCGAAGGCCAACCTGTACCGGCACGCGCTGGGTGGTCCAGCTCTGCGCCTCGGCCCCTGGCAGCAGCTTGATGACGAACTGCTTGTCGCCTTGGGGCAACAGTG
>NZ_JBDNGU010000129.1:0-11651 GCF_041689105.1 Polaromonas sp.
ACCTTCTTCACCGACCAGGGCGTCTTCAGTCCAAGAAGGTGTTCGTACAGCGCGGTATCTTTCATGGCACAGGCAATCAATTTGGAAAACTGAATTGTGCTGGAGTGAAGGAAAATTCACAGTGGATTCGACGAAGAACCACAATTTGTTTGGCCATCAGTTCTCTTGCAGGCGTGGAAATGCTATCGCATCTTTTACACGGAAAGCTGAGTCGGCTACCAACGCACTGGACCGCCATGAGTATTGATATTAATTTCAGAAAACGTGCAGTCGGCAAACTTCCCACCGACATTGGTGTTTATGTACTGTGCGACTTAGATGAAATTCCAATTTACGTGGGGCAATCTACGGATGGCATTCGCAGACGTGTTGGCCGACATTTAACATCTGCACGATCTGACATCATCGCGAACCGCCAAATTGATGTTTGGGAAATCGCTTATGTGTGGGCGTATCCCACACCACGGGAAGAAATCGCTGCTTTAGAAGCTCAACTATTTCACCACTTTGATAGCAAATCGAAGTTGATGAATGGCACGATTCCCCAAAAGGCAAAAAGGGGTAAGGTCCCCAATCCCTTTTTTCGCGTACAGGTAATGCCAGATGAGGAACTCAAGAATAAGAAAGATCCTGCGCAGCGCTTGCCACGGCAAGCTGCGCACTACGCGCAGATAGTGGGACACTTTCTCGATGTCAAAAACTCTCGGCAAATTGCCAGAGCCATGACATCGCATTTTGTACGCCTTCAAAAATATCATGATCAGCTATTACGCGCTGCCACCGAGGCACCTGAGGGCGATGGTGATAGCTAATACTTGAAAGTCTGCGATGGGGACAATCCAAGTTTCATTTCAAAACAGGCTCCATGCAGAAGCTTCTTGGTTACCAGTGCTCTAGCCTTGGTAGTCCGGCACAGCTTCCGCCACCTTCCCCGTCCTTCAACCGGATCCATCACCCCAGCCAAGGTCAGAGCCGTCTTGTGCATGTTGTGCGACCTCTCACACGATCCACGCCGACGTACAGACCTCTTCCCAGGTCGGCACTTGAAGATACCTCCTGCATACCGAACTTATAGGCAGAGCGGGCTTTGCGAAATGCTGTGCTTGGTACCCTGGCATCTGCCCACTCTGAATGCAACCCATGCCCACTACTCGCACTTTCTACTCATAAAACCCAATCGGATGAACCTGAATACCCAACCGCACCGTCTCACCCAGCGTAGCCGCCGGATGCAGCGAAGCCACCCGCACGGCCTCCTCCCTGTCCACCGCCTCAATGATGAAAACCCGCCGACCAACTCCTTCGCTTCGTCATAGGGGCCGTCGGTGACCAGCGGCTTGCCGCCGCAAGGACGCAGGGCAAAGGCGGCTTGCGGGCCGTCGAGTGAAGCGCTGACAACCAGCTTGCCGGTCTTTTTCAGCTCGGCGTCTTTGGCCGGGCACTGGCTCACCAGGGCCTGAACGTCGGCAGACGCCAGCCGCCCGGTCAGTCAGCCCAGGCGCTACGACTTTGATAGCTGCTTGCGCTTTGCAGATAAGGGCTGGAGGCCAATTTGATGCATAGACTGGCAAGTTGGGCGACCAGCCTGGCGTCATGGGCGTTTTTGGCAAGGCGGCCCGGGCTTGCACCTTGCCTGCAGAATAAGCCGATGCCTGACACCCCATCCAAAGCCTCCACAAACTCACCGCCTCCAGGCACGCCCAAACTCATCTGGCTGGAGGCCGCGCGCGCGCACTGGAACTGGCGCGGTCAGTCGCGCCCGCCGTTTGCGGTAGTGCCGGGGCCGGGTCAGGTGTCAGTGTGGGACTTTCCGAGGCCACCACAGCTGTTGCAGGACAAGCGCGAGGTGGTGATCCGTTGGGGCGGCCAGCAGGTGGCGCGCAGCAGCCGTGCGGTGCTGGTTCTGGAAACCTCGCACCCGCCCAGCTTTTACATCCCGTGGGATGACGTGGACCGCGCCTTGCTGCGGCCCGGCAGCGGCAACTCGTTCTGTGAGTGGAAAGGACCTGCGAGTTATTGGTCACTGGTGAGCGCCGTGCGCAGCCTGCCCAACGTGGCGTGGAGCTACCCCAAGCCTTTGGCCGGAGCCGAAGCGATAGCCGGGTGTGTCGCGTTTTATCCGGCCGATATTGAATGTTCGGTGGACGGCGACCGGGTCACGCCGCAGCCCAGCGGGTTTTATGGCGGATGGATCACGCCTGAGCTGGTGGGCCCGTTCAAAGGGGCGCCAGGAAGCAGCGGTTGGTGAGAGGCACCCCTTCGCCTTCGGGTCGTGGGCATGGATGCTGGATCAAGTCGGGGATGACAAACCAGCGCTGCAAGCGCTATTAATTACATAGCATATTGCGCACGTCAAATAAGGGCTAGAGGCCAATTTGATGCCCAGGCAAAGGTCTCAACCCAGCACCGACTTGTTTGACCTTGCCGTGTTCAAGAACCGCCTGGCGAAAAGGGCGGAGCAAGTCCGGTCGGATCTGCGGGCAGCCCTTCCCCGCGAGCGTTCTTGACGGTCTCAAACCAGGCACGATCCTCTGCTACCAGCGCTCTAGCCTTTTGCGCTTCCTCGGTGTCGAAGAAATTCGTGGATCGCAAACGGGCGTTGACGATGGGCATCGACACGACGCCAGCGAGGATTCCCGCCTGAATCCATCGTCGATCGCGCGGCTCACCGCGTGCATATTTGGAGAGAGCCGCATCGTTGGGATCGAGGAACCAGGCTCGCACGCCATCGCGCTCGACCTTGATCAGCCGGTCCTGCCAGCCATCGGGCAGGCTTGGCAGCTCGGGCGAGACAGCGTCGAGGAAAAACCCCGATTTCTGGTGGTAGGGCGAATTTTCACCCAAGGCTGCGACGACGTCGAAAATGCGGCCAGGATCGGCCTGGGTGTAGCAGTCAACGTCGTTGGACATCGTCATCGAATCCGGAATCTGAAAGCTTTCCTCCAGACCCAGGATAGAGAGGCTTCCGATGACGACGAAATCTTGATGGCCAGACAGGGCTTTGGCTTCGCCCAGCAGCTGGAAAAGAGCGTCCTGATTCACGCGTGAACGCCCACCCAGGGCGAGTTTTGCCGCAGGGACGTGCCCCAGCCTTCGACGTCGGAGACCATCGCGGCTGCCATTTCGCGCGGGGGCATGCTCAATATCTGCTCCCACTTGTTGATGTAGTCGCTGCTGCACAGGCGCTCGTTGCGCCAGCGCTCAACCATGAGGCGCGCCGCTTTGATCAACGGGTCGCGTTTGGCTGCCGGCAAAGTGGCCAGGTCGAAAGCAATTCGTTGATGCCTGATGAGCCGATCTTTCTCGATCAGGGCCTGCTGCGCTCTGGCGAGCTGGCGAGCTGACACCCCTTGATCATTGCGTTGAACCCGCGCGAAAAACTCTGGCGAAGCCATGATCGCCTGAACTTTTCCGTGCTTCTCAATCGCCACGGGCGCTGCGCCTGAAGCTTTCAGAAGCTGTCCAAAGCGCTGTTTGGCATCTGTTGAAGAGAACTGTTCCATTTGTGGGTCATGCAATAGTTTCGTCCATTTTTATACAAAATGTCCAATTTGTCCAGTTCTGGAGACTGCCTGGATTGCCCTGCAGCCCTTTTTGCAGCGCGAGGGTTTGCCCTTGGCCCACCCTCTCTGTGCACGCACCTGCCAGACTTCAAGCTGGCTGCGCAGCAGCGGCTGGCCGCCTGGCTTTTTTGACTTTGACATCACCCTTTTTCTTTGCTTGCCAAAGGTCATACTGACCCTGCATGCGCAGCCAGATCTCGGGGCCGTTGCCAACCCACTTGCCAACACGCAGTGCCATCTCAGCCGTGATGGCAGAGCGCCCGTTGATCACACGCGACAGCGTGACGCGCGACACACCCAACTGCTCTGCCGCTTCGTTCACGCTCAACTGCAATTCGGGCAGAACGTCATCCCGAATGATCAACCCGGGGTGGGTGGGATTGTGCATAGTCATCTTCATCAGCTTTCATTGTGCAAACACACCAGTGGTAGTCCTGGTAGTCAACCAGCACGGCGTCCTGTCCCTCAAATCCAAAGGTCAGCCGCCAGTTGCCGTTTACCCACAAAGCAATAAATCCTGCAATTGCAGGATTTATTGAGGGGTGACTGCGCGTTCGCGTTGTCAGGCCACGGCTTCGGCCACCTGCTCCGTCACGCCAATCCGGTCCAGCGCATCAGCGAGCTGGCTGACGGTGCGGTCGGCATGGTGCCACTTTTCCAGGCCGAACAGGCCGATACGGAAGGTCATGAAGTCGGGGCCTTCGTCGCACTGCAGCGGCACGCCGGCGGCGGTTTGCAGGCCTTCGGCCAGAAACTTCTTGCTGGACTGGATCTCGGGGTCGGTGGTGTAGCTGACGACGACGCCGGGGGCCTTGAAGCCTTCGGCGGCCACGCTGACCAGGCCGCGCGATTCAAACAGTTGGCGGACCTTGTTGCCCAGGTCCTGCTGCTCGGCCTTGACCTTGGCAAAGCCGTAGGCCTGGGTTTCCTTCATGACGGCACGCAGGCGGGTCAGGGCGTCGGTGGGCAAGGTGGCATGGTAGGCGTGGCCGCCTTTTTCATACGTCTCCATGATCTGCAGCCACTTTTTCAAATCGCAGGAAAAGCTGGAGCTGGTGGTGCCGTCGATAGCGGCCCTGGCGCGCTCGCTGAGCATGACCATGGCGCAGCAGGGTGAGCTGCTCCAGCCTTTTTGCGGGGCCGAGATCAACACGTCGACGCCGGTGGCTTTCATGTCGACCCACATGGCGCCGGAGGCGATGCAGTCAAGTACAAACAGGCCGCCGACGGCATGCACGGCCTCGGCCACGGCCTTGAGGTAGCCGTCGGGCAAGATCATGCCGGCAGAGGTTTCGACGTGCGGGGCAAACACCAGCGCCGGCTTTTCACTGGCAATCGCGGCCTGCACTTCGGCAATCGGAGCGGGCGCCCACGGGGCTTGTGCGCCCTTGCTGGCCTGACGTGCCTTGAGCACGGTGGACGAGGCGGGGATGGCGCCCATGTCGAAGATCTGCGTCCAGCGGTAGCTGAACCAGCCGTTGCGGATCACCATCACGTGTTTGCCGGCGGCAAACTGGCGGGCCACGGCTTCCATGCCATAAGTGCCGCTGCCGGGCACCAGCACGGCGGAGTGCGCGCCATAAACTTCCTTGAGGATGCTGGAGATGTCGGTCATCACGCCCTGGAAGCTTTTGGACATGTGGTTCAGCGCGCGGTCGGTGTAGACCACCGAGAATTCAAGCAGGCCATCAGGGTCAACGTTGGGCAGCAATCCAGGCATAAGGTGCACTCGGGTAATGGGAAAAATCTCGAGCTGCAGCTTAGCACGGCGTGCCTTTTCAGCGAGGCTCCGGGTCTTGCGCCCGCGCAGGCTTTCAGAGGCGGCCGCCAGACGATCGCGTCGCTGTCGTGCTGGAAGGAATGCGCCATCCCTGTTTTCAGACGGCACCCGTGCGTCGCCAGCATGGCTCCCGCAGTCCGGGACGACAAATCGGGGCGTTGAACGCTATCAATTAAATAGCTGCTCGCGCTTGCCAGTTATGGGCTGCAGGCACATTTTATGCCTAACGCCGCGCGATAACACCCTGACCACCATCCACTCGCATCGCCGCTCGCGCGAAGCCCGCCGCTTTAGCCCAGCAAGGCCTTGGGCATGTTGACGATGATGTCGGCCACGCCGCGCGTGCCGTGGCCGGGACTCATGTGCAAAAAAATGGTGGATGCAGCGGCTTTGCTGTCGCTGGCCTGAATGGCGTTCACGATTTCAAGGTGATGGGCATAAGAAGTCTGAATGCGGCCGACCGAGCCAAAGGCCTGTTTGCGGTAGGCGCCGGTACGGGTGCGCAGGCGCAGGATCTCCTGGCGCAGGCAGGGGTTGCGCGAGCCACGGTACAGGATCTCGTGAAACTCCATGTTGACCGCCTGCCAGCCCTCTTCGTCCTCATTTTCAACAACGACGGCAGCGTTGAGGTGCAACTCGGCAATCGCCGTGCGCTCCTCGGGAGACATTCGCTCACACGCAAAACGCGTCAGCGCGACCTCCTTTTTCAATCACTCATTTGCAGGGGGATCTGGCCTGTCAGCCGCACTATGGCGAGACCGACGCGTTGCAGGACTACCTCGCACATCTGGACACGGCTTGAGGCGGCGGTGTTCGACGTCCTTTAGCTGCTCCGCTTTTAATAGCTGCTGGCGCTCGCCCAATAAGGGCTGAAGGCACATTTGATGCATAAAATCCGCGTCAGAAAGCGAAAAAGCCTCCCTAAGGAGGCTTTCTGTAAACCGCGGCAGTTTACTTCTTGCGCGCAGCAACGGCTTTTTCAGCCGAGGTTACGAGGTCCACGCCGACGGTGGTTTTCCACTTGTCATACACCGGACGGGTAGCCTTGACGAAGACTTCACGCTCGGCCGGGGTGAGCTGGGTCACCGTGACGCCCATGGAGGCGATTTCTTTCAGCAGCGGCTTGTCGGCTTCGATCAGGCCTTTGCGGGCCAGCACGATTTCCTGCTTGCCAGCGTCGATGGCAGCCTGGCGCACGATGGCTTGGTCGGCCGGCGTCCAGGAAGCAAAAACTTCCTTGTTGACGACGAAGATCAGCGGGTCAGCCACATAACCCCAGGTGGTCACGAACTTCTGGCCCACGGTGTGCATCTTCAGCACGGTGAACAGAAACAGCGGGTTCTCCTGGCCGTCCACCGCGCCGCTAGACAGCGCGGGTTGTGCATCGGCCCAGCTCATTTGCGTGGGGTTAGCACCCATGGCGCTGAACATGTCGGAATAAATTGGCGAGCCGACCACGCGGAACTTCATGCCCTTCAAGTCGTCGGGCGACTTGATGGCGCGCTTGGAGTTGGTCAGCTCGCGGTAACCGTTTTCGCCCCAGGCCAGCGGCACGGCGCCGGCTTTTTCAACGATGGCGAAGATCTGCTTGCCGACCTCACCTTGGGTCAGCGCGTCGATGGCAGCGTAGTCGGGCATCAGGAAAGGCATGGAAAAGAGGTTGAGCTCCTTGATCTGCGGCGACCAGTTGATGGTCGAGCCGACGGCCATGTCGATCACGCCCTGGCGCAGCGCGCTGAACTCGCGCGTCTGGTCGCCCTGCACCAGGGAGACGCCTGGAAACAGCTTGATGTTGATGCGGCCAGCGGTGCGCTCTTTCACGAGGTCAGCCCAGATCTGGCCGGCCATGCCCCATGGTGTCGGCGGACCAAGCACCAGCGACATCTTGTATTCAGGCTTGTAGGCGGCTTGCGCCACGGCGCCAGTGCCGAAAGTCAAAGCGGTTGCAGCCAGGGCAAGGCCCAGCAGGGTGCGACGAAGTTTCATGGAGTCTCCTTTGGTTTAAATAAGCGAACTGACAACTTGCAAAAAATCAATAACCGAGCTTGCGCGGCAGCCACAGCGCAAGCTCTGGGAAGGCGATGACCAGCACCATCACGATGGCCATCGAGAACAGCATCCAGCCGACCCAGCGCACCGTGGCCTCCATCGGCACCTTGGCGATGCGGCAGGAGACCATCAGGTTAACAGCGAGCGGCGGCGTGAACTGGCCCAACGCGACCTTCAGCGTGAGGATGACGCCGAACCAGACCGGGTCCCACTTGTAGTGGTTGACGATGGGCAGCAGCAGCGGCACGAAGATCAAAAAGATGGACACGCCGTCAAGGAACATGCCAACGGTGACCAGCAGCAGGATCAGCAGCGCCAGCACGCCGTATTCGCCCAGGCCCGAATCGACGATGGCGCGGGTGACCGGGTCGATCACGCCCAGGGTGGAAAGCGAGTAGGCAAAAATGCCGGCCAGAGAAACCACCAGCAAAATGATCGCCGACAGTTCGCCCGATTCGCGCAGGATGATAAACAGGTCGCGCACCCGGATGGTCCGGTAGATCACCATGCCGACGAACAAACCATAAAACACGGCCACCACGGCGGCTTCGGTCGGCGTAAACCAGCCAGCGCGCATGCCGCCGAGGATCAGCACGGGTGCGGCCAGGCCCCAGGTGGCTTCGCGAAAGCTCTTCCAGAAAGCCGGCCGCAGCATGGTGGCTTCGAGCGCGCCCATCTTGTGTTTGCGCGCCATCCAGACGGCGGGAATCATCAGCGCCAGGCCGGCCATCACGCCGGGGATCATGCCGGCGGCAAACAGCGCCGGCACGGAGGCGCCGGGCACCATGACTGAATAAACGATGAAGGCGATCGACGGCGGGATCAGGATGTCGGTGGCGGCGGCGGCACCGACCACGCTGGCCGAAAACGCTGGCGGGTAACCGGCGCGGCTCATCGCCAGAATCATCACCCCGCCCACGGCGGCGGCATTGGCCGGGCCGGAGCCAGAGATACCGCCCAGAAACATGGCGACCGCAATCGCCACCAGCGGCAACATGCCGGGACCACGGCCGACGATGGCGACGGCGAAGTTGACCAGGCGCAGCGCGACACCGGATCGGTCGAAGATGGAGCCGACCAGCACGAACATCGGGATCGCCAGCAGCGGGTATTTGCCGAGGCCGGCGTAGAAGTTTTGCGGCACGGCCAGCAGGCCGAACCACTGCACGTCGGAGTTGGCCAGCGCGATGCAGACAGCGCCGGCGAGTCCAAGGGCTGCGCCAATCGGCACGCCCATCAGCAGCAAAACAACAAAGGCAATAAAGAGCAGCGTCGGGATCATGGGAATGTGACCCCCACGCTTGTCACTTTGTGTACGGCGCCTATCGAAAACACCTCCTCGCCTTGCGCTGCGGTGCTAGTCCCCTTGGGAACGGCCCGGCGGCTCATGCCCGCCGCCCGCGACGGATGAACAGGCCCAGCGCGCGGCCGGCGATCGCCACCGACATGACGGGCAGCCAGATCGTGTACCACCACTGCGGCACACCAATGCCGGGCGATGTTTCGCCGTACTTGATGTCGTCGTAAACCATGCGTGTGCTGAGTACGGCGATCAGCGCGAACAACAAAAACACCATGATGGCGCCGAAACGTGCCAGCGCGCGCTGGCGAGCGGCAGGGCCGTTGTCGGCAAAGTACTCAATGCGGATTTGCCGATTGCGCGCGACCGATGCGGATCCTGCGACCAGCGCGAGCACGATCATCAGGAAGACCGAGAACTCTTCGGTCCACGCGAAAGACTGGCTGGTGAAGTAGCGCACCAGCACGTTGGCAAAGGTGATCAGCGCCAGCAGAGCCATCACCATGACGGTCAGCCAGTCCTCGATCGCCAGCGGGATGACGGTGACCTCGTCCTGGTCAGAAGGCTTGGGCGAATCGCCCGGCAGGGGGGTGGTTTCAGGCTGTGACATGGTGTGGAGGCTGGAGATTAGGGCCAAAGCGGGTGCCCGGCCATTGGGGGATACCTTGAACGAATGCCTTGAAGCGTGCGCTGAATAGGGGGCAGTTCAGCCCAGCAAGCGGCGCGCGGCGGCGGCGATGTCGGCCGCAGCGATGCGGGACTGGGCTTCGAGCACGGGGGCATAACCGACGGGAATACGCGGCGCGCCCAGGCGCTGGACCTTGCAGCCCACGGTTTCGGCGACGGTGGCGGCGATTTCAGCGCCAAAGCCGGCAGCCTGCACCGCCTCATGCACCACCAGCAATTTTCCGGTTTTGTGGCAGGAGGCCAGCACCGCTTCGCGGTCCCAGGGCCAGATGCTGCGCAGGTCGATCAGCTCGACGGCTATGCCTTCCTTCGCCAGCGCTTCGCAGGCGTCGGCGCACACCTGCACCTGCCGGCTCCAGCTCACCAGCGTGAGGGCGCTGCCGGCGCGCACGGTGCGGGCTTGGCCCAGCGTCGCCAGCTCGTCGGTGTTGACCGGGCCACTCAGGCCCCAAAGCGTCTTGTGCTCCATATAGACGACCGGGTCGCCGCTGGCCAAAGCTGCGCGCAGCATGGAGTAGTTGTCTTGGGGCGTCGCGGGGCAGACCACCACCACACCGGGCAGGTGCGCAAACCAGCTCTCCAGCGACTGCGAGTGCTGCGCCGCCGACGAGTCCCAGATGCCGATGGGCATGCGCACGACCATAGGCACACGGCCCTGGCCACCAAACATGAAGCGGTTCTTGGCCGCCTGGTTCACGATTTCGTCCATGCCGCAGAGGGCAAAGTCCACCACGCGCATTTCGACCACAGGGCGCAGACCGGCCAGCGCCATGCCAACACCAGCGCCCAGAATGGCGGCCTCGCTGATCGGCGTGTCGATCACGCGCTCGCCGCCGAAGCGCGCCTGCAGGCCCTTGTACTGGCCGAAGATACCGCCGCGACCGACGTCCTCGCCGATCACCACAACATTGGCGTCGGCCTCCATCTCATACGCGACGGCCAGCGCGGCCGCTTCGGCGTAAGTCATTAGCGCCATGTGCCGGCTCCAGTCGTCTGAACATCTGTGAACGCGGAGGCTGCATCTGGCCAGGGCGCAGCGTCGGCGCCGGCCACGGCCGCCGCCACTTCATCGGTGGCGTGGCGCTCGATGGCTGCGAGCACATCCTTATCACCGCCGTCCTGCACGTACTGCGCGCGGACGCGGGCAATCGGGTCGGTTTTCAGCGCTTCCTGCAGTTCATCGGGGTTGCGGTAAGCGGCCGGGTCCACCGAGACGTGACCCTTGACGCGATAAGTGATGGCATGCAGCAGGCGAGGGCCAACGCCAGAGCGTACCTCTTGCACCAGCGCAGCGGCGGCGTCAAACACGGCCAGCACGTCGTTGCCGTCCACCTTGACGGCAGGGATGTCGAAACTTTCGGCACGCACCGAGGCGCCCTCACCGGCCGTCATCGGGCCGCTGGCGGTGGTGGCGCTCCAACGGTTGTCTTCGCAGACAAAGAGTACCGGCAGGCTGTAAACCTGGGCCCAGTTCAAGGCTTCCAGGAAGGGGCCGCGGTTGATGGCACCGTCGCCGAAAAAACAGACGGTGATGGCGTCTCGCTTCTGGAGTTTTTGTGCATGGGCGGCGCCCACGGCAATCGGCAGGCCGGCCGCAACCACGCCGTTGGCGCCCAGCATGCCGACCGAAAAGTCAGCAATGTGCATGGAGCCGCCCTTGCCGCCATTGAAGCCGGTGGCCTTGCCGAACAGCTCGCTCATCATGCCCTGCAGGTCGGCACCTTTGGCCAGCGTGTGGCCGTGCCCGCGGTGGGTGGAGGTCAGGTAGTCCTCGCGCTTCAGATGCGCGCAGACGCCGGCTGGCACCGCCTCCTGGCCGGTGGATAGGTGCAGCGGGCCGCGCACGCGGGCGGTGCCGTCGGCGGCCTTGCCGTACGCGCTGACGCCACCCTGACTGGCAATCTCGGCTGCGTTTTCGAAAGCCCGGATACGGACCATGGTGCGGTACAACGCCGCGAGTTGTTCTGCCTTGCCGCTCAAAAGTGTCTCCGACTGCCTGAATGGCCTTTATTGATATGTATGCATTGTATTGGGCGCCAGGGCCGGGTTTTACCGGAGGTGGCCGGGGAGCTCGCCCATGTCGGTGAATAGCCACGTCGCACCGGCTTGGCACAGCGCGGCCGGTGCGTCATGCCCGGCCTCCGCCGGGCTGTAGCCAAACACCGTCGCCCCGGCAGCCACACCAGCCATGACGCCGGGTACGGTGTCTTCGACCACCGCGCAGCGGGTCGGGTCAACACCCAGCGCGGCGGCAGCGGCCAGGTACACATCG
>NZ_JBDNGU010000130.1:0-12880 GCF_041689105.1 Polaromonas sp.
GAGGTGCGCGGCATCGGCCTGCTCGACATCAAGGCGATTTTTGGCGAGACGGCGGTTCGGCGCAAGATGCGGCTCAAGCTGATCGTGCACCTGGTGCGGCGCGAGACGCTGGAGCGCGAATACGAACGCATCCCCTATGAGCCGCTGACGCAGGACGTGCTCGGCATCCCGGTGCGCAAGGTGGTGATCCAGGTGGTGGCCGGCCGCAACATCGCGGTGCTGGTGGAGGCCGCAGTTCGCAACGTCATCCTGCAGCTGCGCGGCATCGACACCTACCAGGAGTTTGTGGACCGCCACCGCCAGGCCATGGAGCGGGGCGGCTGAGCCACACCACCGCTACACTATTGATAGCAACATGCGACCGTTCCATAAGGGCTGGAGCCAGATTTTGCTCTGGGGTTTATCTGAAAATGCGCGCAGGCTCAGTTGTGATGCCGTGGCGAGCTGGGGCGGTTTGGGCACTTGTCCTTGGTGCAATTGGCGTACATCGACAGTGAGTGATCTGCAATCGTGAAGCCCTTGGACTTGGCGACGGCGTGCTGCCGCTTTTCGATCTCGGCGTCGTAAAACTCTTCGACCTTGCCGCAATCCAGGCAGACCAGGTGGTCATGGTGCTGGCCTTCGTTGATCTCGTACACCGCCTTGCCGGACTCGAAATTGCTGCGGTTGAGCAGGCCTGCCTGCTCGAACTGCGTCAGCACGCGGTACACGGTGGCCAGCCCGATGTCGGACCGGTCTTCAAGCAACACCCGGAAAACATCTTCGGCCGTCATGTGGCGCTGCTTGCCGGCCTGGAAAATTTCGAGAATCTTCAGGCGGGGCAAGGTGGCTTTCAGGCCGGTGTTTTTGAGTTCGTCGATATTGCTCATGGCGGTATCCCGGGATAGGTAGGCAAAGCGGGGGAAGCGAAAAAGCGGGTCAGGCCGGCAGGCAGGGTGTTGGCCGACTGGGTTGCGGGGAGTCCGGGGGGAGCCACACCCTGCCGCTACAATGACCGATCATATCGCTACACCCTATCCCATGTCTGCAAAAAATCGTCACGGCATTCGAACCGCTCTTACCGTCCTGGTGTGCAGTGTGTTGACCGCCTGCGGCGGAACGAAGGGCATGAGCAGCGGGCTCAGCGACAGCAAGATCAACCCGGTCAACTGGATTACCCCCTACAAGATGGAGGTCGTCCAGGGCAATTTTGTGTCCAGGGAGCAGGTCGACTTGCTCAAGCCCGGCATGCCGCGGGCGCAGGTGCGCGAGGTACTGGGCACGCCGCTGCTGGCCAGCATGTTCCACGCGAACCGCTGGGACTATGTATTCGCACTGAAGCGGCAAAATGCGGAGCTGCAGTCGCTCAGGCTCACGGTGTTTTTCAAGAACGATGTGCTGGAGCGTTTCGAGGGCGACGCCATGCCCAGCGAGTCCGAATTTGTCACCAAGCTCGACTCCCGCCGCAAGCTCGGCAAGGTGCCGGTGCTGGAGCTGACGGAAGAGCAGCTCAAGGCGCTTGACAAAAAACCCGCTGCGGCAGCTGCGCCCAAGCCGGTAGCCCAGCCTTTGCCTGTGGCGCCGACCGCCAGCTACCCGCCACTGGAAAGCCCGGCTCGGTGAGCGCCGTGAGTCTGACCAGCAGCATCGCCCCTCTCCAGATTGCCGTCGCCGGTGCCAGCGGCCGCATGGGCCAGATGCTGGTCGAGGCTGTACGCGCCAGCGGCGACTGCCAGCTGAGCGGCGCGCTTGACGTGGCCACAAGCCCCGGGCTGGGCTCCGACGCAGCCGCCTTTCTAGGCCAAGCCAGCGGTATCACCATCACCGCCGATCTGACCGTCGGCCTGACCGGCTCACAGGTGCTCATCGATTTCACGCGTCCCGAAGGTACCATGGCGCACCTGGCCAGGTGCCGCGAACTCGGCGTCAAGCTGGTGATAGGCACGACCGGGTTTTCAGAGGCGCAAATAGCGGAGATTGCCACTGCCGCCAAAGACATCGCCATCATGATGGCACCCAACATGAGTGTCGGCGTCAATGTCACGCTCAAGCTGCTGGAAATGGCCGCCAAAGCCCTGAGCACCGGCTACGACATCGAGATCATCGAAGCGCATCACCGCCACAAGGTCGATGCGCCGTCCGGCACCGCGCTCAAAATGGGCGAAGTGATTGCCGACGCCCTGGGCCGCGACCTGAAAGACTGTGCGGTTTACGCCCGTGAAGGCGTCACCGGCGAGCGCGACCCCTCGTCCATCGGGTTTGCCACCATACGCGGCGGCGACATCGTCGGCGACCACACCGTGCTGTTTGCCGGCACTGGCGAACGCATTGAAATCACCCACAAATCCTCCAGCCGCGCCACCTATGCCCAGGGCAGCCTGCGGGCGGCGCGCTTCCTGGCTGGAAAGCGGGCGGGTTTGTTCGACATGTTCGATGTTCTGAACCTGAAATGAACCCTGCCACGAGCCGGGAATCCCCGTCTTCACCAGCCAGGGCCGCGGAACCGGCTCCGCCGGGCCGCAGGCGCAGCGCCCCCTCGGGGGGCAGCGAACCACACGCAGTGGGGAGCGTGGGGGCCCTATGAATGTGCTGGAACTGATCGCGCAAGGCGATGCCGTGACCGGGCTGGTGGCGGTATTGCTGCTGGCGATGTCTGTGGCCAGCTGGGTGGTCATCGTGTGGAAAGCCTGGCTGCTCAGGCGCGCGGCAGGAGATGTGGCGCGCAGCACGGCGGTGTTCTGGCAGTCTGCGGCCATCACCGATGCGCAGAAAAAAGTGGCCGCTTTCGATCGCGAGGCGCTGGTGCTGCCCCTGATCGCCGCCACCGCGCGCCAGGCTCCCGGCACGCTGGCATCGGCCGGCGACATCTCGCAGCAACTAACCCGCGTGCTGCGTGACGCGCTGCATGCGGTGCTGCACAAGCTGCAATACGGCCAGGTCCTGCTGGCCACGGTCGGCTCGACCGCGCCGTTTGTCGGTCTGCTCGGCACGGTCTGGGGTATTTACCACGCGCTGGTGGGCATTGCCGCCGCCGGTCAAATCACCATCGACAAAGTGTCGGGTCCCATCGGCGAGGCGCTGATCATGACCGCCGCCGGCCTGGCGGTGGCGATACCGGCCGTGCTGGCGTACAACATTTTCGGCCGCAACATCAGCCGTATCGAGGCCAACCTGGAAGGGTTTGCCTACGATCTGCGCGAGTTATTGGCCCCCACGCTCGTCACTTCGTGTACTTCGCTGCCCCCCGAGGGGGCTGGCTCCGCTCGGGGCGGCCCTTCGCTGTCGCCGCTGGCCCCCGAGGGCGGGCAGGTGGAGCGGTCATCGTGAGCTTTGGCCGGCTTGAGCGCAACCCCGGCGCACAGCCCATGAGCGAGATCAACGTCACGCCGCTGGTCGATGTCATGCTGGTGCTGGTGGTGATTTTCATCATCACCGCGCCTCTGCTGGCCAGCTCAATCAAGCTGGACTTGCCACGCACCGATGCAGCCAAGCCGAATGAGGCGCCGCAATTCGTCACGCTGGTGGTCGACAGGGCGGGCCAGGCTTTTTTGAATGACCAGCCGGTCTCCAGGGTGCAGCTGGACCAGCGCCTCAGGCAAAGTGCGGGCCTGAACCCCGACACGGAAGTGCAGCTGCGCGCCGACGAGGCCGTGCCTTATGGCCGGATTGTCGAGGTCATGGGCATTGCGCAGAAGGCTGGCCTGAACCGCATCGGTTTTGTGGCGGATACACCGCCCACAGGGCGCCCGTAAAATTGTGGCGAAGTCACAATTTTGAGTCTCTGAAAAAAGCGACGGGCCGCCCCTAGCTCTTTTCACCGTTTTTAACCGCCCGAAAGTATCGTGCGACCGAAGGGAGCGAAACTTTCGGGCGACATAGCCATGCAAGACAAATACAACCACCTCGACGTTGAGCGCAGTGCGCAGGCCCAATGGACTGCGTCCGACGCTTACCGCGTCACAGAAGACAGCAGCAAAAAGAAATACTACGCCTGCTCCATGCTGCCCTACCCCAGCGGCAAGCTGCACATGGGCCATGTGCGCAACTACACCATCAACGACATGCTCACGCGTTACCTGCGCATGAAGGACTACAACGTGCTCATGCCCATGGGCTGGGACGCTTTCGGCCTTCCGGCAGAGAACGCCGCGATGAAAAATGGCGTGCCACCGGCGAAGTGGACCTACGACAACATCGCCTACATGAAGAAGCAGATGCAGGCCATGGGGCTGGCCATCGACTGGTCGCGCGAAGTCGCCACCTGCGACCCGAGTTATTACAAATGGAACCAGTGGTTGTTTCTGAAGATGCTGGACAAAGGCATCGCCTACCGCAAGACCCAGGTCGTCAACTGGGACCCGGTGGACCAGACCGTGCTGGCCAATGAACAGGTGATCGACGGTAAGGGCTGGCGCACTGGCGCCGTGGTTGAAAAACGCGAGATACCCGGCTACTACCTGAAGATCACCGACTACGCCGAGGAGCTGCTGGGCAGCGTCAGCCACAAGCTGCCGGGCTGGCCTGAACGCGTCAAGCTGATGCAGGAAAACTGGATAGGCAAAAGCGAAGGTGTTCGTTTTGCCTTTCCGCATGTGATCCGGGGGGCAGACGGTGCACTGATCGGCGACGGCAAGATGTATGTCTTCACCACGCGCGCCGACACCATCATGGGCGTGACCTTTTGCGCGGTGGCGCCCGAGCATCCGCTGGCGCTGCACGCGGCGGCGTCAAATCCGCTACTCGCCGCCTTCATCGAAGACTGCAAGTCCGGCGGCACCACCGAGGCCGAACTCGCTACGCAGGAGAAAAAGGGCGAGCGCACCGGCCTGTTTGTCACGCATCCACTGACCGGCGAACAAGTCGAGGTCTGGGTCGGCAACTACGTGCTCATGAGTTACGGCGACGGCGCGGTGATGGGTGTGCCGGCGCATGATGAGCGCGATTTCGAGTTTGCCAAAAAATACAAACTGCCCATCCAGCAGGTCACCGATGTGCCCGGCAAGACCTACAGCACAGCAGCCTGGGCCGACTGGTATGGCGACAAACAGCAGGGGGTTGCGATCAACTCTGGCAAGTACGACGGCCTGGCCTTCAAGCTGGCAGTCGATGCCGTGGCGGCAGACCTGGCGGCTAACGGCCTGGGCGAGAAAAAAACCACCTGGCGCCTGCGTGACTGGGGCGTGAGCCGCCAACGCTACTGGGGCACGCCGATTCCTATCATCCATTGCGACGAACACGGCGCGGTGCCGGTGCCCGAAAAGGATTTGCCGGTGGTGTTGCCGCAGGACTGCGTGCCCGATGGCTCGGGCAACCCGCTGCACAAACACGAGGGTTTTCACGCGGGTGTCACCTGCCCGGTCTGCGGCAAGCCCGGTCGCCGTGAAACCGACACCATGGACACCTTTGTCGATTCGTCATGGTATTACATGCGTTACTGCGATCCGAAGAACGAGGAAAAAATGGTGGCGGAGGGCGCCAACTACTGGATGCCCATGGACCAGTACATAGGCGGCATTGAACACGCCATCCTGCACCTGCTGTATGCACGCTTCTGGACCAAAGTCATGCGCGACATGGGCCTGGTCACGGTCGACGAACCTTTCACCAAGCTGCTGACCCAGGGCATGGTGCTCAACCACATCTACTCGCGCAAGGTTGCCAAGGGCGGCGTCGAGTATTTCTGGCCCGCCGATGTCGATGACGTGCATGACGAACACGGCAAGGTGACGGGCGCTAAACTGCGCACGGACGGCTCCATGGTCACCTACGAAGGCGTGGGCACCATGAGCAAAAGCAAGAACAACGGGGTCGATCCGCAGGACCTGATCGAGAAATACGGCGCTGACACCGCACGCCTGTACACCATGTTCACGTCACCGCCGGAAGCCACGCTGGAGTGGAACGACGCCGGGGTCGAGGGCTCCTACCGTTTCCTGCGCCGGGTCTGGAACTTCGGCGTCAAGCTCAACGCTATGAATTTAGGAGCTGATGGCGCACGCCCCCAAAGGGCCGAAGCCGTATTTGACAAGGAAACGCAGGCGCTGCGCCGGGAAATTCACACCGTGCTCAAGCAGATCGACTACGACTACCAGCGCATGCAGTACAACACCGTGGTGTCGGGGAGCATGAAGCTGCTCAATGCCCTCGAGGACTTCAAGGGCCAGACCTCGGCAGGCGCGGCTTTCGCCTTGCGCGAAGGAATGGGCCTCCTGCTGCGCTGCCTCTACCCGGCAACGCCGCATGTCACCCACGCCCTGTGGTCTGACCTGGGTTTTGCCAAAGACCACGGCGGCCTGCTCGACGCACCTTGGCCGGAGGTCGATCCGACCGCGCTGGTGCAGGACGAGATCGAGCTGGTGCTGCAGATCAACGGCAAGCTGCGCGGGTCGGTCACCGTGCCCGCCGGCGCCGACAAAGCTGCGATCGAGGCGGCAGCGCTGGCCTCGGAGGCTTTTCTCAAACAGGGCGCCGGCGCGCCCGCAAAAAAGGTTATCGTGGTGCCGGGCCGTCTCGTCAACATCGTTCTCTGAAGGAAGCCACCATGCAACGTCGCGTTTTTCTGCTGGCCACCCCTGCAGCTGCCAGCCTCAGCGCCTGCGGTTTTGCGCTGCGCAAGGCGCCCAACTATGCATTCCAGACCATTTTCAGCAGTGCGGCCGAGACCTCCACACTCGGCACCGAGCTAACCCGCAATCTGGAAGCCGGCGGCAAGGTCAGGGTCATACGGGACCCCCGCCAGATCGACCAAGCAGAGGCGATTCTGGATGTTTTGCTGGACCAGCGTGAGAAAACCGTGGTCGGCGTCAATGCCTCTGGCCAGGTACGCGAGTTTCAGCTGCGTACCCGTTTTCGCTTCCAGTTGCGCACACTCAAGGGCAAGCTCCTCATTCCCCCGGTGGAGATCGTGCTGCAGCGCGACATCACCTTCAACGAGTCTGCGGTGCTGGCCAAGGAAACCGAAGAGGCCCTGCTGTACCGCGACATGCAAAGCGACATCGTCCAGCAGGTGCTGCGCCGGCTTGCGGCGGTCAAGGAACTCTGACGGGCAATGGACCACCATGCAGCTCTCGCCCAACCAGCTTCAGCAACACCTCCAGCGCGGACTCAAGCCGCTTTACACCCTGCACGGCGACGAGCCGCTGCTGGTTCAGGAGTTTGCCGATGCGCTGCGCGGCGCGGCGCGCGAGCAGGGCTACACCGAGCGCACGGTACACACCGTAGCCGGCGCCCATTTCGACTGGAGCGAGGTGCTGGCCAGCGGGGGCTCGCTGAGCCTGTTCGCCGACAAACAGATCATTGAGATCCGCATCCCCAGCGGCAAGCCCGGCAAGGACGGCTCGGTGGCGCTGCAGCAGATCGCCGAACGCTCGCAGGGCGACGACAGCACGCTGACCCTGGTGCTGCTGCCGCGGCTGGACAGCATGGCGGCCAAGGGGGCCTGGTTCAGCGCGCTTGAGAGTTTTGGCACCACTGTCAAGTTCGACCCGATCGACCGCCGCACCCTGCCGGCGTGGATCGCGCAGCGATTGCAGCAGCAAGGCCAGCGCGTGGCCGACGGCGAGGAAGGCCAGCGCACCCTGCAGTTTTTCGCCGACCGGGTCGAAGGCAACCTGCTGGCGGCGCACCAGGAAATCCAGAAGCTGGGCCTGCTGTACCCGCCCGGCACCGGCGACGCGTCGGCCGTCCTGAGCTTTGACCAGGTCGAAAACGCCGTGCTCAACGTCGCACGTTACGACGTGTTCAAGCTGTCTGAAGCCGTGCTGGGCGGCCAGGCGCTGCGCGTGCAGCGCATGCTCGATGGCCTGCAGTCCGAAGGCGAGTCCGAGGTGCTGGTGCATTGGGCGCTGGCTGAAGACATCCGCAGCATGAAGCGCGTAAAGGGCGCTCTGAGCGCCGGCCGACCCATGCCGATGGCGCTGCGTGAAAACCGCGTCTGGGGCGTGAAGGAAAAACTGTTCGAACGCGTGTTGCCCCAGATCGGTGAAACCACCCTGGCCAACCTGCTGCATGCCGCGCACAAGGTAGACGGCATCGTCAAGGGCTTGAAGCAACCCGACTGGCCGGCCGACGGCTGGCAGGCGCTGCACCGGCTGGCCGGCATGGTGTGCCGCGAGTGTGCCGCACCGATGGCCCCGTCTCGCGGATCGCGACGACCGACAGGTGATGCAAGGCCGTAGAGGCATATGCAACACACCGCCTCGCTCTCCCAAAAACTCATCCGCATAGGCGCCAGCCTGCTGGTCGTCGCTCTGGTTTCCATCGGGCTGACCCTGTGGGTGACCTGGCAGCTCGAGGGCGGTGCCGCGGCGGTCAACGAGGCCGGTCGCATGCGCATGCAGGCCTGGCGTCTGGTCAGCGCCGTTCAGGCGGGCATGGAGCGCACCGAACTGGTGGCGCTGGTGGCCCGGTTCGATGAGAGCCTGACCGTATTGCGCGCGGGTGACCCGTCGAGGCCCTTGTTCGTTCCCTGGGATGATCAGGTACGGCAGCGTTTTACGGAGGTCGAATCCCTGTGGCGAGATCAGCGCCCGCTGTGGCTGGCCGAGCCGGCTCCGCCAGCACAAATTCTGTTGAGGGCCGGGGGCGATTTTGTGGACGCCAGCGACCGCCTGGTGCTGGTGATCGAGCAGCACCTGTCGCGGCTGACCGCCATCCTGAACCTGTTCCAGCTCCTGATGATGGCACTGGCCGTCGGCGGCGCGGTGATCATGCTTTACACCGGCTACATGTATGTGATCAACCCCCTGGGACGGCTTCGGCAGGGTTTGCGCGAGCTGGAGACCGGGGATTTCAAGACCCGTATCGAGGTCGATACGGTGGACGAGTTCGGCCAGGTGGCCGGCAGTTTTAACCACATGGCCGCCACTTTGCAGACGCTTTACAGTGAACTGGAGGCCAAAGTCGAGGCCAAAACGCGGCGCATCGAGGCCCAACGC
The DNA here is from genome assembly GCF_041689105.1 of Polaromonas sp. GTDB lineage: Bacteria > Pseudomonadota > Gammaproteobacteria > Burkholderiales > Burkholderiaceae_C > Polaromonas. The sequence continues at coordinate 8,916 of NZ_JBDNGU010000130.1, forward strand.
GCGCGACTCGAGGCCCTGTACAAGGTCAGCGCCTTCCTGGCGCAGGCCGGCAGCATAGACGAGCTGGCGCGCGGCTTTGCCCAGCGCGTGCGCGATGTCATGAAGGCCGATGCTGCAACCGTGCGTTGGTCCGACGACGCCAATCAGCGTTATCTGATGCTGGCTTCCGACTGTTTTCCGCAGGACCTCGTCGAGGAAGAACGCAGCCTGCTGGCGGGGGCGTGCGCCTGCGGCAACCTGCGACCGGACGCCCGTACCCGCGTGATCCCGATTCTCAGCCACGACGACGCGCCGGTGCGCCATTGCGCCAAGGTCGGCTATGAGAGCGTGGTCAGTGTGCCCATCCGGCTTCAGCACCGCTTGCTCGGCGAGTTCAACCTGTTCTTCCGGTCCCCCGTCCTGCTGAGCCCCGACGAAATCGAACTGCTGGACGCGCTGGCCAGCCATCTGGCCAGTTCCCTGGAAGGATTGCGCGCCGACGCGCTTGATCGGGAGGCAGCGGTAGCACAAGAGCGCGCCTTGCTGGCGCGGAATCTCCACGACTCGATTGCCCAGTCGCTGGCTTTTCTCAAAATCCAGGTGCAGCTGCTGCGCGGTGCGGTCAGCAAGGGCGAGACAGAGCAGACGGAAATTGCACTCGACGAGCTCGACACCGGCCTGCGCGAAAGCATTGGTGACGTGCGTGAGTTGCTGGTGCATTTCCGTACGCGTACCAACACCGACGATATTGCGCAGGCCCTGCAGGAGACGCTACAGAAATTTCAGAATCAGACCGGCTTGCCCGCGCAGTTGCAGGTGCACGGCCAGGGGCTGCCACTGCCCCCGGATATACAGGTGCAAGTGTTGCACATCATCCAGGAGGCCCTGTCCAATGTGCGCAAGCATGCGGGCGCGACCGAGGTCGGGGTTGAGGTGGCCAAAGGCGCGCGTTGGCGCTTTGCAGTGCGCGACAACGGTGCCGGTTTCGACACCCGCAAACACCCGGGAGAATCGCACGTCGGCCTGAACATCATGCGGGAACGTGCCGCGCGCATTGGCGCGGCGGTGGATGTCAGCTCCCGGGAAAGGCAGGGAACCACGGTGACCCTGACCCTGCCGGAACACCCCGAAGCGGTAGCCGGCGCGCTCGCCCTGCAGGTGATCGAATCCGGGGGGCTGATTTGAAGCCAGTACGATGACGCCGGTTGCACTGCTGGTGGTGGATGACCACAAGCTTTTTCGCCGTGGCATTGTGGCGCTGCTGTCGCAGGACGCGCGCTTCAAGGTGGTGGGTGAAGCCGGTGACATTGGCGAAGCGCTGCGCTGTGTTGTACAGGTTTGCCCTGACCTCATCCTGCTGGACAACCACCTGCCGGGCGTGCTTGGCGTCGACGGCATCGCCGCACTGAAGGAGGCGGCCCCGGACACCCGCATCCTGATGCTGACGGTCAGCGAAAACGAAGACGATCTGGCTGCGGCGCTGCAGGCCGGCGCCGACGGCTACCTGTTGAAAACGGTTGAGCTGGACAGTTTGTGCGAATCGATCATCAAGGTGCTGGGCGGCGAGTCGGTGGTCAGCCCCGAAATGATGACCAAGCTGGTCGCCGCCTTCCGTGCCAAACCGCAGGTCGCCGTGGGCGAGGGGTCGGCGCCGGGCCCGCAGGACCTCCCGGCGCTGCTGCTGCTGTCAGCGCGTGAACGCGAGGTGCTTGCGCTGATTGCATTTGGCGACAGCAACAAACTGATTGCGCGCAAGCTCAACATCGCAGAGACCACGGTGAAGATTCACGTTCAGCATATTCTGCGCAAGCTGCAATTGAGCTCCCGCGTGCAGGCCGCCGTCTATGCGGCTGGCCTGCCCCTGCATTGACAAAGATCAAGTCGCGCGCAGTTTGACGCCCGGCTAGTTCTTCAGGAGGAGGGCCGCATGCAGCACCCGGCTGGGTACTAGCCCTTTCCGACGTTCCAAAGGAGGATGTTCAAGCCCTCGGTAAAAGCCGACAGTCATGCCATGTGTCTGGAGAAACATGCATGGCCTCTGAACCGGAAAACCCTAGAAAAGCATGGTCGGTGCTGATTGTCAGCACGCTGGCCTTCACCGTCTGCTTCATGGTCTGGATGATGTTCGGCGTCATCGGCATCCCGATCAAGAAGATGCTCAACCTGAGCGCCACCGAGTTTGGCCTGCTCGCGGCCACACCGGTTCTCACAGGGTCGCTGATCCGGGTACCACTCGGCATCTGGACCGACCGTTATGGTGGACGCATCGTCATGGCCCTCCTCATGGCCGCCACCATCCCCGCGATCTGGCTCATGAGTTACGCCACCGCCTACTGGCATTTTCTGGTCGTTGGCCTGTTTGTTGGCCTGGCTGGCGGATCGTTCTCTGTCGGCACACCGTATGTGGCGCGCTGGTTCCCGAAAAACCGCCAGGGTATGGCCATGGGTGTGTACGGCGCTGGCAATTCGGGAGCCGCTGTCAACAAGTTTGTGGCGCCGGTCCTGCTGGTAGCCTTTGGCTGGGCCATGGTGCCGCAGGTGTATGCGGTCATCATGCTGGTTGCGCTGGTGCTGTTCTGGTTGTTCAGCCACACCGACCCGTCGCACCTGGTGCCCAGCCATGTCAAGTTCAGCGACCAGCTCAAGCTGCTCAAGGACCCGAAGGTCATCAAGTACTGCCAGTACTACAGCATCGTGTTCGGTGGATATGTGGCCTTGTCGCTGTGGATGGTGCAGTACTACGTTGGCGAGTTTGGTCTGGACATCCGCGTGGCCGCGCTGCTGGCAGCCTGCTTCTCCCTGCCGGGCGGCGTGCTGCGCGCTTTCGGCGGTGTGTTATCCGACAAGTACGGCGCGCACAGTGTGACCTGGTGGGTGATGTGGGTGAGCTGGGTCTGCCTGTTCCTGTTGTCTTATCCGCAGACCGACTTCACCATCCTTACAGTCAACGGCCCGGCGACCTTCCATCTCGGTCTGAACGTTTACACCTTCACAGCCCTGATGTTTCTGCTGGGCATTGCCTGGGCCTTCGGCAAGGCCAGCGTTTTCAAATACATCAGCGATGACTACGGCGCCAACATCGGCGCGGTCAGCGGCATTGTGGGGCTGGCGGGCGGCCTGGGCGGCTTTGTGTTGCCGATCATCTTTGGCGTGCTGATGGACCTCACCGGCATCCGCTCCAGCGCCTTCATGCTCATGTATGGCGTGGTCTGGGTCTCGCTGATCTGGATGTACTGGACCGAGGTGCGGCGCACCGAAGTCATGGGAAAAAACGCGGCTGGCGCGCAGGCCTGACAGCAAGTTTTCACCAGGAAACCACCATGAATACCAACACCAATTCCAGGATTGACATCGCCGACTGGCGCCCCGAGGACGAGCAGTTCTGGGAAAGCACCGGCAAACGCATCGCCTACCGCAACCTGTGGATATCGATACCCAGCCTGCTCTGCGGTTTTGCCGTCTGGGGCATGTGGGGCATCATCACCGTGCAGATGCTCAACCTCGGTTTTCCCTTTACACAGGCCGAGTTGTTCACGCTGGCGGCTATTGCCGGCCTGGCCGGCGCCACCATGCGCATTCCGGCATCCTTTTTGATCCGGCTGGCAGGCGGGCGCAACACCATTTTCCTCACCACCTCCATGCTGCTGGCGCCGGCTATCGGCACCGGCATCGTGCTGCAGCACCCCGAGTGGCCGCTGTGGTCCTTTCAGCTGATGGCGTTGTGGTCGGGTGTCGGCGGCGGCAATTTTGCCAGTTCCATGTCCAACATCAGTACCTTTTTCCCCAAGCGGCTGCAGGGCACGGCGCTCGGCCTCAACGCGGGCCTGGGCAATTTCGGTGTGACGGCCATGCAGATCGTCATTCCGCTGGTGATGACGATGAGTATTTTCGGAAGCTTCGGCGGCGAGTCGATGACGCTGGTGAAAGACAGTGGCTGGATCTTCGGCAAGATTGCCGCCGGCACGCCGACCTGGATTCAGAATGCC
>NZ_JBDNGU010000131.1:0-8437 GCF_041689105.1 Polaromonas sp.
CTGTCTTGAGATCGAACTACGCCAATGCAAGTACCTGAACAACATCGTTGAGCAGGACCACCGGGCTGTGAAACGAGTCACAGATCCGATGCTTGGATTCAAGTCTTTCTGGAGTGCGAGGAAACTGCTCGCCGGAATCGAAACCATGCACATGATCAAGAAGGGGCAGTTGCACTGCCCCAAGGTTCAAGCCATATCTGCAGCTGAGCAGTTCTACTGAATCGCCCCGGGAATTGAGGAGGCTCCAACCTTTGAGAAGATGGAGCCATGAAGAAATCAAACAAGTTTTCCCCCGAAGTACGCGAACGCGCGGTCCGTATGGTGCAGGAGCACCGAGGCGAGTACCCGTCACTGTGGGCAGCAGTTGAGTCGATTGCCCCCAAGATTGGCTGCGTGCCGCAAACCCTGCTCGAATGGGTCAAACGCAAGGAAATTGACAGCGGAGCGCGCGAAGGGGTTACCAGTTCTGAGCATGAACGCGTCAAAGCCCTTGAGCGCGAGGTCAAGGAACTGCGCCGGGCCAATGAAATTTTGAAGCTGGCGAGTGCTTTTTTTGCCCAGGCGGAGCTCGACCGCCGACTCAAGTCCTGAAGGGCTTCGTCGACCAGCATCGACAGACCTACGGGGTCGAGTCGATCTGCAAAGTGTTGCAGATCGCCCCGTCAGGCTATTGGCGCCACGCCGCCCATCATCGCAACCCCCAGCTGCGCGGTTCTCGTGCCAAACGTGACGAGACCTTGAGTCCTCAGATCGAGCGCGTTTGGCAGGCCAACAAATGCGTCTACGGCGCCGATAAGGTCTGGAAGCAACTCAATCGGGAACGTATCACCGTCGCTCGCTGCACAGTGGAGCGGTTGATGAAGCACCTGGGAATAGAAGGCGTGCGCCGTGGCAAGGTGGTGCGCACCACGATCAGCGACATGAAGGCACCATGTCCGCTGGATCGGGTCAACCGGCAGTTCAAGGCTGATCGACCCAATCAGCTCTGGGTATCGGACTTCACCTATGTCTCGACTTGGCAGGGCTGGCTTTACGTGGCCTTCGTCATTGACGTGTTTGCCCGGCGCATCGTGGGCTGGCGGGTCAGTAGTTCCATGCGCACGGACTTCGTGCTCGATGCACTGGAGCAGGCCCTGTACGACCGCCAGCCGGGCAGCGAGGATGCCTTGATTCACTATTCCGACCGGGGTAGCCAGTACGTCTCCATTCGCTACTCCGAGCGCTTGGCTGAGGCTGGCATAGAACCCTCGGTGGGTAGCACGGGCGACAGCTATGACAACGCCTTGGCCGAGACGATCAACGGGCTGTACAAGGCCGAGGTGATTCATCGCCGCTCCTGGCCAACCCGGGAGTCAGTAGAGCTGGCAACCTTGGAATGGGTGTCTTGGTTCAACCATCACCGTTTGCTCGGCCCTATCGGATATATCCCTCCGGCAGAAGCTGAGGCACACTACTATCGGCAACTCGCCAGTCAAGTCTCCATGGTGGAGGCCTGACTTAAACCAAATAGCCTCCACGGAACCCGGGGCGATTCAAGACAGTGCCCTGCCTCGTCAAAGAGTCGGGAACATTAGTTCGTTATATAAGGCTAATGATTTTCGGCTGGGCCACAAGCTTGCATCGTTCGGCAGGTGTGATACCGGTATAGGACCGCAAACAGCAACGTACGCATCTAAATCAAAACCTGCGACGCGCGCAAGCCCGGCGATGTCAGCCGGCATGTCAATCACCAGCACAGACGATGCGGCCGCATATTTCAGCCGTAGTATTCCTTCGTCGAATGCCCAATGCATTTGTTTGCTGAGACTGATCCCATTGGTGACTTGGTTACTTCCTTGACGCGACCACGGATAAATATGAGCTGCATCTATTCCTGGTAAATATCCTTTACCTAGGGAAGGAAGGCTCTCGCCAGTAAAAACACATTTGTATCTGTACGCATCACTCACAGCCTGCCTGAATCGACGCCCGTCCACCCCGCGTTCCGCCCGCCAAGCTAGCCGCTTTCGAAGTTCGCGGTTTACGTCGATCGGACTTGAAGGATCGTCTTCAGCAATCGGTGGTGGCATTAGCGCGCCAACGCCATCAACCGGAAGAGCTAAATTTTGAGTGAGCAAAACAGAGGCGCCTGGAATGCTCAAGACATGCTCAGCCGCCGCTATTAGCATCTTGTGATTCAGAGGGTTCGCATCGGCCGCGCCCTGGTGCATTGCAAGGGCATTGTTTAGTTGAGCGGATGCACCTAGTAAGCCGCTCCAAACTCCCTTAATGAATTCAAACCGATTTAACACGTCGATAGTCGCGCTTGCGGCTTGGCCGTTAATTGCAACAATTGTCCGGGGACGCAAGACTGCATTCGATGCGTTCTTGGTAACCACGTCAACGACTATTGATGAAAACGCACATCGCTTGAAATCAATAGCCCTCGCCGTTCCGCCGGTCTCTCTGATCTCCCTTATCGGTTGAGGCATGAGAAGCAATGCGGCAATCACCTTGGCAGCATGAGAGTTCGTACGGGGGTCATCCAATCGAATTCGCGCCTTGCCATCGTGCACATCAGCGACAGCATAAAGCGGAATACGCAAGTCGAGTCCGAAGTCGAATTCCAACTCCAAGCCATATAGATCGGAACCCTTGATGGGTCCATGCGAACCAGCAAGCTCATATTCGCCCCGCCCCCCACTTGGACGCAAGCGAATTTGCATTACTGATATCCCTCAGCGCGCTCAGGCGAGGTGGTCAAGTAATCTCGAATTCTTAATGCCAAACTAGCAACCACCGGAGGTGTGACCGCATTACCCAATGCATGGTAACGAGGAGAATCGATGTCCTCGTCGTGATTGACCACTTCCAATTGAGTCCAGCCCGTCGGGAACCCCATGACACCTTCACACTCAACAGGCATCAGCCGTCTAACCTCGCCCTGTTCGGGGTAGCTTACATAAGTCCGACTCCAGTCAGTACCGGTGTGCCTAGCAGAAGTCGCGTAAAGGCAATAAGCTATTTTTTGGAAGACTGGGTTTTCTTCACCAGCCCCTCTAATGACTTCCTTAAAGGGGGAAAGAGGTTTCGCCCCATTCTGTCCGTTCTCCGAATAATGCCCTGTGCCGCCGTCGGGTTTAAAAAGTATTTGGAGTGGACCGGTCCGGTCTCGATGACACCCAACAATGAAGACTCGCTGACGGGACTGAGGAACTCCGAAGTGTTGGCTGTTAAGTACACGCCATCCGACAGAATACCCGAGCTGGGCCAGCGCGCGGGTGACGACGGCAAAGTCTCTTCCTTCATGTGAGCTGAGAAGCCCTGCAACGTTTTCGAGCAGTACAACTCGGGGGCGGTGCTGCTCAAGCAATCGAGCAAAGTCATGAAAGAGACCAGTTCTTCTTCCAGCAAGCCCTGGTCTGGGTCCCATTCTGGCGAGGGAGACGTCTTGGCAAGGGAATCCTCCACTCCAGACGTCTGCACGAGGGATTGCTGTTGCGTCGAGGGTTCGGATGTCTTGAAACTTAGGGACATTAGGAAAATGCTTTCTCAGTACCTTAAGACAGAAGGGATCAACTTCGCACTGACTGACAGATTGAATGCCCGCAGCCTCAAATCCAATATCAAAGCCACCGATGCCACTGAAAAATGAAGCGTGCTTAAATTCCACGATTGCAAGTATATATGTATAAATTAACAGTGTCAGCTACTCGAATTGACCCAAGCCGATTTTTGCCTGTGGTGGAAGATTTGTCGAGCTACGTCTTAAGAAAATGGGGCGCAACTATCTCATCCCCGTCTCTCTTGCTGGAATTGTAGAAATTCCGCTTTAAATGTAGAAACGCCCCAGAACCCGAAAAGGGCGCTGGGGCGCATGGATACTGGTGGCCTGGGGCGGAATCGAACCACCGACACAAGGATTTTCAATCCTCCGGCCCCAATCGCCCGGACGGTTGAGGGCACGGAGGAAGTGCACAAAAGCAGTGGCACGCAGCAACGAAAACTACTGGATATGCACGGCTGTCTCATATCCCGTCTCATAAGCCCACGGATTAAGACAACTCGGTCCTAAATTCATAGCAACGGTGCCATATAATACGGGGTCTATAGGCCGACAACCGACGTAAACGCGCAAAAAGAGTAGAGGATTATGAGACCCAGAGGCAACCGCTGCCCGTGATGCATTCTACCGCTCAGTGCAAAAGGCTGTGGACGATGAAGGCGCCGCAGCCGCCAAGTGACGCGCTAAGCAGCTGACTAGCAAACCAGCACATTGAGGTAAATCTGGTAACGGCTGATTTTCAGAATTGCCACTTTGAATCCCGCAAATAGGGTCGATCCCAATGGTTCAGCGACCTTCGACACTGTGAATGCCAGTTTTTCTAAGTTGCGCGTAATTGCGTTTAACTTTGCGCTTAATTGTGGAGATGCCCACCCGGTGAAATTTCTCTGGCGCACCACGGGGTGCTGTTTCTTGACGAGCTGCCGGAATTTCCGCGCGCCGCGCTGGAGGCGCTGCGCGAGCCGCTGGAGTCTGGCTGCATCACGATCTCGCGCGCAGCGCAGCGCGCGGAGTTTCCGGCGCGCTTTCAGTTGATTGCCGCCATGAACCCCTGCCCTTGCGGCTACCTGGGCTCTTCGCTGCGCGCCTGCCGCTGCTCGCCAGACCAGGTGTCGCGTTACCAGGGCAAGCTCAGCGGCCCATTACTTGACCGGATTGACCTGCATGTCGAAGTCGGCGCGCTGGCCGCCGACGAACTCATCAACACGCCGCCGGGTGAAAGCACCACCAGCATCCGGCAACGCGTGGCCGTTGCGCGCGAGCGCGCGATGACGCGCCAGGGCAGCAGCAACCAGGCGCTGCAGGGCAAGGCCATCGACAGCCAGTGCCAGCTGGATGCGGCCGCAGCCAAGTTTTTAAACACAGCGGCGGCCCGCCTGGGCTGGTCGGGCCGCAGCATCCACCGTTGCCTCAAGGTGGCGCGCACGATTGCCGATCTGGCTGGTGCATCCACGGTGCAGGTCACCCATGTGGCTGAAGCCGTGCAGTACCGGCGTGCGTTGAAGGCGGCGGGCTGAGCCGCCGCCCAACGTCAGGCCAGCTTGCCATCGTAAGACAAGAAATCAGGTTGCGGCACGGGTAAGCCAAAGCGCTTGGGTGAGCGCCTGCGCTGCGCCGCTCACCCAAGCGCTTTGCGGCGGGCGTCGTCGTCTTCATCATCATGGAAGCGCCTACCCGCCAAGATCGGGCAGGCGGGGCGCTTGGCGTAGCGAAATCAAGGAGGAGGCCGCAGGCCGGGGGACATTCGCGTAGCCAAGTGCCCCGTCGGCCAGCTCCCGCCCACAAAGTGCCGCTTATCCAGCAAAACCGTATTACAAGTTCGGCGCCAGCAGCCGCTGCAAGTCTTCAGCCTTCTCACCGCGGCGTTTGGCCAGATCGTGCAACTGGTCGTCGCTGATCTTGCCGACGTTGAAATACGTGCTTTGCGGGTGGCTCAGGTAAAAACCGCTGACGCTGGCCGCCGGTGTCATTGCCAGGCTGCTGGTCAGGGCCATGCCGATGTCGCCAGCCTGCAGCAGCTCGAACATGTCTTTTTTCACGCTGTGGTCCGGGCAGGCGGGGTAACCGGGCGCCGGGCGTATACCCTGGTACTTCTCGGCAATCATGTCCTCCGGGCTCAGCGTTTCGCCGGCGGCATAACCCCACAAATCCTGGCGCACGCGCTTGTGCAGGCTTTCCGCAAAAGCCTCGGCCAGACGGTCGGCCAGCGCCTTGAGCATGATCGACGAGTAGTCGTCGTTGTCGTCGTTGAAGTATTTTTCCTTTTTCTCGGCACCCAGGCCGGTCGTGACGGCGAACAGGCCGATGTAGTCAGGCAGCATGAAGGTGTTGTGGCCCTCGGCGCCGGCATGTCCGGCACGCACGGCTTTGGTTTCAGCTGACAGCACTTTCGGCGCCACAAAATCAGCCAGGCAACGGCTGGGCCGCATCACGCCGTCGAGCGCGGTTTTTTCGGCCTGCTGGCGCAGACCGTACCAGGTCATGGCCACCTGCCTGCGCGATTCATCCGTGTAGATCTCGATGTCGTCACCGACGCTGTTCGCCGGGTACAAGCCCATGACGCCGCTGGCGGTGAGCCAGCGGCCCTCGATCAGACGCTTGAGCATGCGCTGCGCGTCGGCATAGACCCGAACGGCCTCGGTGCCCACCACCTCGTCTTTCAGGATGGCCGGGAAAGGACCGGCCAGGTCCCAGGTCTGGAAAAACGGTCCCCAGTCAATGTAGTTGGCAAGTTCGGCCAGATCAAAATTCTTGAACACCCGGCGGCCAATAAATTTCGGCTGCGGCGGCGTGTAATGCGCCCAGTCAATCGGCGTTGCATTCGCGCGGGCTTTGGCCAGCGGCCACATCGGCGTCTGTTTTTTGTTGGCGTGCTGGGTGCGCACCTTGTCATAGTCGGCATGGAGCTCGGCTATGTATTTGGCCGCCTGGTCGGAGAGCAGGCTTTGCGCCACACTGACGCTGCGCGAGGCGTCGGGCACGTAGACCACCGGGCCTTCATAGTGCGGCGAAATCTTGACGGCAGTGTGGACCCGGCTGGTGGTGGCGCCGCCAATCATCAGCGGGATCTTCTTGATGCGGAAGTGGTCGTCCTTCTGCATCTCGGCCGCGACATACTGCATTTCTTCGAGGCTGGGCGTGATCAGGCCCGACAGGCCGACGATGTCGGCGCCCTCGACCTTGGCGCGCGCGAGGATCTCGTGGCAGGGCACCATCACGCCCATGTTGACCACGTCGAAGTTGTTGCACTGCAAAACCACAGTCACGATGTTTTTGCCGATGTCGTGCACGTCACCCTTGACGGTGGCAATGATGATCTTGCCTTTGGTCTTGACGTCGCCGCCGGCGGCTTCAAGCAGCAGTTTTTCAGCCTCGATATAAGGCAGCAAATGCGCCACGGCCTGCTTCATCACGCGTGCGCTTTTAACCACCTGCGGCAGGAACATCTTGCCCTGGCCGAATAGGTCGCCGACCACGTTCATGCCGTCCATCAACGGGCCTTCGATCACATGCAACGGGCGGCCGCCGTCTGCCTGGATCGCCTGCCAGACTTCTTCGGTGTCGGTCACGATGTGTTCATTCATGCCGTGCACCAGCGCGTGCGACAGACGCTGGCGCACCGGCAGGGCGCGCCACTCGTTTTTCTTGCTCTCGTCCTTGGCACCGCTTTTTGCGGTCTCGGCCACTTCGATCAATCGTTCGCTCGGGCTCAGCTGCTGTTCGCCGTCCTTATAGACCGGCGTGCGATTGAGCACCACGTCCTCCACGCGTTCACGCAACGTCGGCTCCAGGTCGTCGTACACGCCGACCATGCCGGCGTTGACGATACCCATGTCCATGCCAGCCTGGATCGCGTGGTACAGAAACACGGTGTGAATCGCCTCGCGCACGGGGTCATTGCCACGGAAGGAAAAACTCACGTTGGACACGCCGCCCGAGACCTTGGCGCCGGGAAGGTTCTGCTTGATCCAGCGCGTGGCGTTGATGAAGTCCACCGCGTAATTGTTGTGCTCCTCGATGCCGGTGGCGATCGCAAAAATATTCGGATCGAAGATGATGTCTTCGGGCGGGAAGTCCAGCTCATCGACCAGCACGCGGTAGGCGCGCTCGCAGATTTCGGTCTTGCGTTCGTAGGTGTCGGCTTGGCCTTTTTCGTCAAAGGCCATGACGACAGCGGCCGCGCCGTAACGCTTGAGCAGTTTGGCCTGCTGCTTGAAGGGCTCCAGCCCCTCCTTCATCGAAATTGAGTTGACGATGCCCTTGCCCTGGATGCAACGCAGCCCGGCCTCAATCACGCTCCACTTGGAGCTGTCGATCATGATGGGCACACGCGCGATGTCGGGTTCGCTAGCGATCAGGTTTAAAAAGCGCACCATGGCGGCCTGGCTGTCCAGCATGGCCTCGTCCATGTTGATGTCGATGATCTGCGCGCCGTTTTCAACCTGCTGGCGGGCGACAACGAGAGCGGCTTCGAAATCGCCGTTAAGGATCATGCGCGCAAAGGCCTTGGAGCCGGTGACGTTGGTACGCTCGCCGATGTTGACGAACAGACTGCCCGCGTCGATGCCCACCGGCTCCAGGCCGGACAGTTTCATGGGGGGTACTTGAATTTCAGACATCACTCACCTTGAGAATCAAAGGTGAGCGCCGTTGCAAAGGCAGGCCGTGTGGGTCTGCTGTCACCCAAGCCTGACGAAACGGGGTTTCGCTGCAACGCTCCTTGGGTTGGGCGTATTTTAGACCAAGCAGTGGCTCAGGCAGTCAGCCGCGTCAGCGCTTCCTGGTACTTGGCGGCGGTTTTGTCGACAACTTCCTGCGGCACGCGTGGCGCCGGGGGTGTTTTGTCCCAGGGCTTGCCGTTGACCAAGGTCTGCTCCAGCCAGTCGCGCACAA